>DQGF01000048.1:6873-12236 GCA_003525045.1 Pseudomonas sp.
TTGAAGTAGGCCGGAACGGTGATCACCGCTTCGGTCACTGGCTCGCCGAGGTAGTCTTCGGCGGTCTTCTTCATTTTCTTCAGAATTTCAGCCGAGATTTGTGGCGGCGCCATTTTCTGGCCGTTCACTTCAACCCAGGCGTCGCTGTTGTCAGCCTTGACGATCTTGTAAGGGACCATCTGGATGTCTTTTTGCACGACTTCTTCGTCGAAACGACGACCGATCAAACGCTTCACCGCGTACAGGGTGTTGTGCGGATTGGTCACTGCCTGACGCTTGGCGGACTGGCCAACCAGGATTTCGCCGTCGTTGGCATAAGCGACGATCGAAGGGGTGGTACGCGCGCCTTCGGCGTTTTCGATAACTTTAGCTTTGCCGTTTTCAAGAATGGAGACGCAGGAGTTGGTAGTCCCCAGGTCGATACCGATAATTTTGCCCATGTTCACTCTCCCGAAACTTTGGATTTGGATGCCGCAGCAGTGGTGGCTAACTGCGGTAGCACTTAAACGCTTGACTTCTAAATGGGGGCCTTGCGGTTAATTTCAAGCCTGCTCATCAATAGAAGGCGAAACTGGCGCACTGGCCTTGCTGACCACGACCATGGCCGGGCGCAGCAGGCGGCCGTTGAGCTGATAGCCCTTCTGAAACACCTTGAGCACGCTGTTCGGCTCAACGTCGGCGCTTTCCTGCATGGCCATTGCCTGATGCTGCGATGCGTTGAAGGGCTCGCCTTCAGGATCGATCACTTCCAGCTGATAACGCTTCAGAGTGTCCTGGAACATTTTCAGGGTCAGTTCGATCCCTTCGCGCATCGGACGAATGTTTTCGTCATCAGGGCTGGACAACTCCAGGCCACGCTCGAGGCTGTCAATGATCGGCAACAGGTCACCGGCGAATTTCTCCAGTGCGAACTTGTGTGCCTTCTCTACATCCTGCTCGGCGCGACGGCGGACGTTCTGCAGATCAGCTGCTACGCGCAAAGCCTGATCATGGGCGCCAGCCAATTGCTCTTCGAGCACTTGTACACGAGCCGCCAGCTCATCACCCTCCTGGGCAGCTTGATCGGCGTCTAGATTTTGCGTATCCACTGTCTGTTCGTCAGCCATAGATTTCTCCTTTCAATATCGTCCGCGAGCTCAACTCGCGCTTCTGTCCCGATATATGGGGCCGCAAAAACCAGCTTCAAGGGGCGCCGATTGATTAACCCTACAAAAAACAGCTGCATTTTAATTCCCGGGCGCACTAAGGATTTCGTCGGATCAAGCAAATCGAGCTAAGACAGGGCATTGTCAGCCCGAAACAAAACACTGTATAAATAACCAGACCTAAAGCCTGGGAGCGGCCTTTATGCTGGTGCACCTGTCCGTACACAACTACGCCATCGTTGAACATCTCGATCTCGAACTCGATCGCGGGATGAGCGTGATCACAGGGGAAACCGGCGCCGGCAAGTCGATCATGCTCGACGCCCTGGGCCTGACCCTGGGCGATCGCGCCGACAGCGGCGTGGTCCGCCCCGGTGCCGACAAGGCCGACATCCTGGCAACCTTCGATCTGGCCGACATTCCGGAAGCCAGCG
The DNA here is from genome assembly GCA_003525045.1 of Pseudomonas sp. Classification (GTDB taxonomy): domain Bacteria; phylum Pseudomonadota; class Gammaproteobacteria; order Pseudomonadales; family Pseudomonadaceae; genus Aquipseudomonas. The sequence goes on from DQGF01000048.1 coordinate 8,453, forward strand.
CCTGGCTGGCCGAGCGCGACCTCGAGAGCGACGGCCCGTGCATCCTGCGCCGGGTGATCACTGCCGAAGGGCGCTCCCGCGGCTACATCAATGGCACCCCGTGCCCACTTGGCGACCTCAAGGCCCTGGGCGAGTTGCTGATCGATATCCACAGCCAGCACGAACACCAATCCTTGCTCAAGACCGATACCCACCGCCGCCTGCTCGACGAGTACGCCGGCGCGACGGACCTTGCCCGCCAGGTGCAGCTGGCCGCCCAACGCTGGCGCCAGACCCGCCAGGAACTGGATCGCCTCTCCAACTCCGGTGACGAGCAGCGCGCTCGCCATCAGCTGCTCAGCTATCAACTTGAAGAGCTGGAAAACCTCGGTCTCGGCGAAAGCGAATTGGAGCAGCTTGAGCAAGAGCATAAAAACCTGACCAACGCCGAAACCCTGCTGGGCATCTGCCGGCAAGTGGTCGAGCAATGCAGCGAAAGTGATTCCGGCAATGTCCTGAACGCCCTCACCGCCAGCCTCAATCGCCTGTCGAGCGTGAACAACTCGATCGGCGCCCTGGGCGAAGCCAGCAGCCTGCTGACCAGTGCGCAGATCCAGGTCGAGGAAGCCGTGGGCGAATTGAACCGCTTCCTTGATAATTTCGACGCCGACCCGGCGCGTCTTCAGTACCTGGAAGAACGTCTCGACGCGATTTACACCATGGCGCGCAAACATCGCATTCAACCGACCGAGGTCGCGGAGATGCAACAGCGCCTGCTGGATGAAATCGAAACCCTGAATGCCAACGACGAATCCATCGAACGACTGAGCGATGAGCTGGCGTCCTACGCCCGTCATTATCAGGAAAAAGCCCGGGAATTGAGCGATCTGCGCTATCAAGCCTCAAACAGCCTGGCAAGCGCCGTGGAGCAGGAAATCCAGCGCCTGGGCATGCCGGGTGGTCGCTTCAGCATCGAATTGCGCCCCAACAGCAGCGATGAATTACTGCCCAATGGACTTGAACAGGTCGAACTGCTGGTGAGCGCCAACCCGGGGCAACCGCTCAAAGCCCTGGCAAAAGTGGCCTCCGGCGGCGAGCTGTCACGGATCAGCCTGGCGATTCAGGTGATCACCGCGCAAACCTCGCGCATACCGACCCTGGTATTTGACGAAGTGGACGTGGGTATCGGCGGCCCGACTGCCGAGATCGTCGGCCAGTTGCTGCGTCGCCTCGGTGAGCGTGGACAGGTGTTGACCGTGACTCACTTGCCGCAGGTGGCAGCGCAAGGTCATCAGCATCTATTCGTGCACAAGGTGCGCGGCGAGGACGCAACCCGAACGGCCGTCTCCAGGCTGAACAAGAATGAACGTGTCGAAGAAGTTGCGCGAATGCTGGGTGGCATCGATCTGACCAAGGAATCCTTGGCCCACGCCAAAAAGATGGTGGTCACCACGAAGATTTAAGAACGGCAGACAGCACGAAGGCGACCCTGGGGTCGCCTTCGTTCGTTTCGCGAACCTGAAGTTCGCGCGACATGCTTACTTTTTCTTGCGCACGTACAGTACAAGGTTGTGATCAACCATCTCGAAGCCATACTTGTCGACGATTGCCTTCTGCAGTCGCTCGATTTCTTCATCGAAGAATTCGATCACTTCGCTGGTCTCGACATTGACCATATGGTCGTGATGCTTGCCGTCATCCAGCTCGAAGACCGCATGGCCTCCGTCGAAGTTGTGCCGCACCACAAGGCCAGCTGCCTCGAACTGGGTCAGAACACGGTAAACCGTGGCCAGACCGACGTCCTCACCAGCTTCCATCAGTGCCTTGTAGACGTCCTCGGCACTCATGTGGCGTTGCTCGGCGGAATCGAGCATTTGCAGAATCTTGACCCGTGGAAGGGTCACTTTGAGGCCGGCTTTGCGTAGTTCGCTATTTTCAACCATGGTCAGCTTTCTCGCGATGCTGCTTCGCAGCTTCTCTTAATGCGGGTATGATCGGCGTTTACGTTGTCCCAGCCAAGATAGTGGAAGTCGCCCACCGATGCAAAACACCAAGCTCTTGCTAACCAGTTTCACCTTTGTGGGACTGCTCGCACTCGCCGGTTGTTCATTCCCCGGGGTTTACAAAATCGACATCCAGCAGGGCAATGTCGTCACGCAGGACATGATAGACCAGTTACGCCCGGGAATGACCCGCCGGCAAGTACGGTTTATCATGGGCAACCCTCTGCTGACTGACACGTTCCATGCCGATCGCTGGGATTATCTGTATAGCCTGCAACCGGGTGGCGGTGAACGCCAACAGGAACGCATTAGCGTTATTTTCAACCCAAATGACCAACTTGTCAGCCTCTCTGGCGATTTCATGCCAGGCGTGAGCCGGGACGAGGCCATTCTCGGCAAGGATAGCGGCACCAGCGTGACCGCACCTGCAGAAAATGCCGAGAAGCCGAAACCGGAAAAACCGGTCAAGCCAGGTTCGTTGCTGGATCAGATTCAGAAGGACGTCGACGGCGTAGAAACCGTTCCGGTCCCGACTCCAGAACCTCTGGAAACCTCGCCGCAATAATTTGCGACGCAATAAAAAACCCGGCATGTCCGGGTTTTTTATTGCCTCGCGGTTATCCGAATCACTGATTCCGCGCCTTGGCCTCAGCCGCCTTGGCGGCGCGGAGCCGGCGCACCTCTTTCGGATCTGCCAGCAGCGGCCGGTAAATTTCGATGCGATCCCCCGCCTGAACCGGACGACTGTCCGGATCGAGGATCACCTTTGCGAAGATCCCCACAGGACAGTTGGCCAGATCCAGCTCCGGAAACGCCTGGCCGATACCCGACTTGTGCAAGGCCGCTCGCACTGTCGTCCCTGCAGGCACTGCCACAGTGAGAAGCACCTGACGATCAACGGCGGCATACACCACCTCGACTTCGATCATGGCCTCAACCATGCATCTGCTTGGCCCGCTGGCAAAACGCATCCATCAGCGTATTGGCCGCCTGATTGAACAATGGTCCCAAGGTGGCGCGAACAATCGGCCCGGCGTAATCGAACGACAGGTCCAGACTGATCTTGCAGGCCTTCTCGCCCAGCGGCTTGAACTCCCACACACCGTGCAGCTGGTTGAACGGACCTTTCTCAAGGTCCATTTCGATCGACTGACCAGGCACCAGGGTATTGCGCGTCACGAAATGCTGACTGAGCCCGCCCTTGGCTACGCCCACACTGGCGCGCATGTGCTCGGGGGAGCTTTCCAGGACTTCGGCCGTCGAGCACCACGGCAGGAATTCCGGGTAACGTGCCACGTCATTGACCAGGTCATACAGCGCTTGTGCGGGGTACGGCAGCAGGGCCGAACGTTGAATGTGTGTCGTCATGTCAGCGTCACTTCCACAGCTGGGCGGCAAACACTACGAGAATGCCGATGGGCGCCACATAGCGCATCAAGAACAGGGACAGGGCGAACAAAACCGGGCTGCGGATCGACAACTCGTCGCGTACCGTTTCCCGACCCATCACCCATCCCGCAAACACCACGAAACATAAACCACCGAGTGGCAACATGATTCGCGAGGTGAAGAAATCGATCACACCGAAGAAGTCCAGGCCACCGGCCGCACCCCATTGATAGAGATGGAACATCCCGCCTTCGTTCACGAAAAACTTGGCTTCCTTCCAGATATTGAAGGAAAAGACCGTGCCCAGACCCACAAACCAGCAGCTGAAGGCCAACCAGAAGGTCACCCAGGCGCGACTGACTTTGGTGCGCTCAACCAGATAAGCCACCATCGGCTCGAGCAGGGAAATCGCA
>DQGF01000048.1:12529-21818 GCA_003525045.1 Pseudomonas sp.
CTCGGTTCGAGCAGGGAAATCGCCGAACTCCAGGCGGCAATCGCCACCAGCACGAAGAACACTACGCCCATCAGCTGGCCGAAAGCTACGTTACCAAAGGCAAATGGCAGGCTGACGAACATCAGGCCCGGGCCTTCGCTCGGGTTCAGACCCGCGGCAAACACAATCGGAAACAATGCCAAACCAGCGACCAGGGACACGAACGTATCCAGCAGCGCGACGCCGACGATGGTGCCGGAAATCGACGAGTGCTTGGGCATATAAGCGCCATAGATCATGATCGAACCCACCCCCACGCTCAGGGAAAAGAACGCGTGCCCCATGGCCGGCAGCAAGCCGTCGAGTACTTTTTCCGGGTGGAAGTCGAACATGAAATGCACGCCTTCCATGAAATGGCCGGTGGTCATGCTGTAGCCGAGCAACACCAGAATCATCACGAACAGCAGCGGCATCATGATCCGCAGGCTGCGTTCAAGGCCGGCGACCACGCCCTTGGCGATCACTACGGCGGACAGCAGCATGAAAATCGTGTGCCAAAGTGTCAGACGCCATGGATCGGCGATCACATTGCCGAAATATGCGCCAACCTGGTCTGCCGTCACCCCCTGAAAATCACCGCGCCCCATGTCGATGATGTAATCCAGCGACCAGCCGCCGACGACGCTATAGAACGACAGGATCAGTAGCGCCGTGATCATCCCGGCGAATGCACCCCAGGACCACTTCGCCGAATGCCCCGCCTCCAGCGCCAATACCTTCAAGGCGTTGGCCGGGCTCTGCCGGGCGCGACGGCCGATCAGGGTTTCCGCCAGCATGACCGGTACACCGATCAGTGCGATACAGGCCAGGAACATCAGCACAAAGGCGCCACCGCCATAGACGCCGACCATGTACGGGAATTTCCAGATACTACCCAGGCCCACGGCCGAACCGGTCGCGGCGAGTATGAAGACCCAGCGGCTAGCCCAACTGCCGTGGACAGAAACCTTGTCTGTCGACATCGTTATCACGCCCAAGCGTTCAAAAAAGAGGCCGCATTGTCCGGGATTCAATCAACCTGCTCAAGCACGTAGCGATACCGTAGCCGACTAGCTTGTAACTCCCTATAATGCCGCCCCTATGGCTAAACAGAAGAAACACCCAACAGGGACCATCGCGCAAAATAAAAAGGCGCGACACGATTACTTCATCGAGCACAAGTTCGAGGCTGGTCTGGTCCTGGCCGGCTGGGAAGTAAAAAGTCTGCGGGCAAGCAAGCTGCAACTGGTTGACAGTTATGTGCTGCTCAAGGATGGCGAAGCCTGGCTGCTCGGCAGCCATATTACGCCGCTGATGACCGCCAGCACCCACGTCATCGCTGATCCGACCCGCACCCGAAAATTGCTGCTCAACCGACGCGAGCTGGAAAAGCTGGCCTCTGCCGTGCAGCAAAAAGGTTACGCCTGCGTATGCCTGTCCTGGTACTGGAGCAAGCACATGGTCAAGTGCGAGATCGCTCTGGGCAAGGGCAAGAAGGAATACGACAAGCGTGATACCGAACGCGAACGCGATGCTGGTCGCGAGTTGCAGCGCGCGGTGCGCAACAAGGGCAAGGAAGATTAATTCTTTGCCTTGAGGTCCCTTCGCGGGCAAGCCTCGCTCCTACTGGGTTGCGTAAACCTGTAGGAGCGAGGCTTGCCCGCGAATGTTGCACCGCGAATCTATCTGACTACAGTCCCTTGCGCCGCTCCGCCCGAGCCATGCGCTGCACTTCCTGACGCACCTCTTCCAACACTTCCTGCACATACAAGATATGTCGGCTGGAGACTTCCCGCGCCTGCTCCGCCCTGCCTTCGATAATCGCCAGGAACAACTCCCGATGCTGCGAAATCAGCATGTCGCGGGTTTCGGTACGCTGCTTGTACATCCCGCCGATGTTGGTCACCACGTTGCGCTTGAGCAAATCGAACAGCCCACGAATAGTGTGCAGCAACACCGCGTTGTGACTGGCTTCGGCGATCGCCAGGTGGAATTTTGCGTCTGCTGCACCCTCTTCCGCACGGCTCACATCATCGTGACGCGTGTAGCAGTCCTGCAATTCGTTGAACGCCGTGGTCAGCCGCTCGCGATCAACATCCGTAGCACGCAACGCCGCGTAATAGGCGCAGGACGCCTCCAGGGTGTGACGAAATTCCAGCAGGTCGCGCTGCGCTTCCGGGTTGCTTTCCAACAGATGCAGCAGCGGATCGCTGAACGTCGACCCCAGCGACTCCACCACATAGTTGCCGCCACCCTGGCGACTGACCAGCAAGCCCTTGGCCGCCAGTTTCTGGATCGCCTCACGCAACGAAGGGCGTGAAACGCCGAACTGCTCGGCCAACGTACGTTCGGCCGGCAAGCGCTCGCCCGCCTTCAGCGTGCCCTCGAGGATCATGCCCTCGAGCTGCTCGACAATATCGTCAGACAAACGGCGCTGACGAATCTGATCAAACCCCATAACTCACTTCTCCACGATCCCGGCAGCTCGCCGGGCCCTCTATTCTGGCTTATCAGCACTGAGCCAGCACCCTATCAGATTGCATTGAATCGACCGCATCAATGACCTCGGCACCGCGTATTCGACAAAAGTTTTAGCGCGGCAAATTGACACGCCGCCTACAAGGCTTTTACCCTAGCCAACAGCGATTGTAAATTGGTATTACCAATTAACCAAGAACGCTGACCAGTGCCTGACCAACAACAATTAGGGGCCACCCCATATGCAAACCTGGCAACAGCTCTATAGTCCGCTCGGCAGCCTGGGCCTGTCCGCCCTCGCGGCTGTCATCCCCATCGTGTTTTTCTTCCTGGCCTTGGCCGTGTTTCGCCTCAAGGGCCATGTGGCTGGCAGTATCACGCTGGCCTTGTCCATCGCAGTGGCTATCATCGCGTTCCAGATGCCGGTCGATATGGCCTTCGCGGCGGCCGGCTACGGCTTTGCCTATGGCCTGTGGCCGATTGCCTGGATCATCGTCGCGGCCGTGTTCCTCTACAAGCTGACGGTCAAGAGCGGGCAGTTCGAAGTAATTCGCAGCTCAGTGCTGTCGATTACCGATGACCAGCGCCTGCAAGTGCTGTTGATCGGTTTTTGCTTCGGTGCGTTCCTTGAAGGTGCCGCCGGTTTCGGTGCGCCGGTGGCGATTACCGCTGCACTGCTCGTGGGGCTGGGCTTCAACCCGTTGTACGCCGCAGGCCTGTGCCTGATCGCCAACACTGCACCGGTAGCCTTCGGCGCCTTGGGAATCCCGATCATCGTTGCCGGGCAAGTCACCGGCATCGACGCGTTCAAGATTGGCGCCATGACCGGCCGTCAATTGCCGCTGCTGTCGCTGTTCGTGCCGTTCTGGCTGGTATTCATGATGGATGGCCTGCGCGGCGTGCGGGAAACCTGGCCAGCAGCACTGGTCGCTGGCTTGAGCTTTGCCGTCACCCAGTACTTCACCTCGAACTTCATCGGCCCGGAACTGCCGGACATCACCTCGGCCCTGGCCAGCCTGATTTCCTTGACGCTGTTCCTGAAAGTCTGGCAGCCAAAGCGCGCCGCAGGCCAACACATCGTCGGTGCTGTCTCGGCTTCCGTGGTCAGCGCCAGCGCTGGCGGTTTCGGTCAGCCGCGCAGCACCGTGGCGTCGCCCTACAGCCTCGGTGAAATTTTCAAAGCCTGGTCGCCGTTCCTGATCCTCACCGTGCTGGTCACCATCTGGACCTTGAAACCGTTCAAGGCAATGTTCGCCGCCGGCGGTTCGATGTACAGCTGGGTGTTCAACTTCGCGATCCCGCACCTGGATCAAATGGTGATCAAGGTCGCACCGATCGTGACCGCTCCGACCGCCATTCCAGCGGTATTCAAACTCGACCCGATTTCCGCGACCGGCACGGCGATTTTCTTCTCCGCGCTGATCTCGATGCTGGTGTTGAAGATCAATATCAAAACTGGTCTTACCACTTTGCGAGAGACCTTCTACGAGCTGCGCTGGCCGATTCTGTCCATCGGCATGGTGTTGGCGTTCGCCTTCGTCACCAACTACTCCGGCATGTCTTCGACCATGGCGTTGGTATTGGCAGGCACCGGCGCGGCATTCCCGTTCTTCTCGCCGTTCCTCGGCTGGCTGGGCGTGTTCCTGACCGGTTCCGATACGTCGTCCAACGCGCTGTTCAGTTCGTTGCAAGCGACCACCGCGCACCAGATCGGTGTGAACGATGTGTTGCTGGTGGCGGCAAACACCAGCGGCGGCGTGACCGGCAAGATGATCTCGCCCCAATCGATCGCCGTGGCCTGCGCCGCGACCGGCCTGGTGGGCAAGGAATCGGATCTGTTCCGCTTCACCCTCAAGCACAGCCTGTTCTTTGCAACGATCGTCGGCCTGATCACGTTGGCTCAGGCCTACTGGTTCACCGGCATGCTGGTGCACTAAGTACGACAAGAAAAAAAGCAAAAACCGACGCCGGACCACGATTCCGGCGTCAGCTATTCACTACCCGGTCTGCAAGGCTGCTGAAAGCTTCCTTCTCTATATTCAGCAGCCTCAGCGGACGGATAATCGGCCGAGAGACACGCCTGATGAGCGAGCTTTTTTATAACGCCGTGCCGAACGCGACCCGCGTCGCCCCGCCACTGCCCGAGCCTCGGCAATACCCCAGCGAGAAACCGTCACGGGTCTACCTGTTCGGGACCTGCGTCGTGGATTTGTTCTACCCGGAAGCCGGGATGGACGCGATCCACCTGTTGGAACGCGAGGGCATCCGTGTCGAATACCCGCAAGGGCAAAGCTGCTGCGGACAACCGGCCTACACCTCGGGTTACACCGAGCAGGCCCGGACCGTGGCGCGCTCGCAACTGGCGTTGTTTGCCGGAAATTATCCGGTGGTGGTGCCGTCGGGTTCTTGCGCGGGCATGTTGCGCGAACATTACGCTGACTTGTTCAAGGACGAGCCGCAAACGTTGAAACAGGTTCAGGCCCTGGCGGCCCGGACCTATGAGTTGGCCGAGTTTCTGCTGTTTGTCTGCAAGGTGCAGCTCAAGGACAGCGGCGAACCGGTCAAAGTGGCGTTGCACACATCGTGCTCGGCGCGGCGCGAGATGAACACCCACTTGCACGGCCGCGAGCTGTTGGCGCAGCTGGGTAATGTTGAGCGAGTCGATCACAGCCACGAAAGTGAATGCTGTGGCTTCGGTGGGACTTTCAGCGTCCGTATGCCAGACATTTCCGGCGCGATGGTAGCTGACAAGACCCGGTCGTTGAAGGAATCCGGCGCGCACCAGGTACTCAGTGCCGACTGCGGTTGCCTGATGAACATCAACGGCTCGCTGGAGAAACAGAAGGAAGCGTTGCGCGGCCAACATCTGGCCAGTTTTCTCTGGCAGCGCACCGGAGGTGTTCAATGAACGCGTCCGCGATTATTCCTACGGTAGCGATAGACGAAGATTTTCGCGCCCGGGCCCACAGGGCTTTGGGTGATCAGCAACTGCGAAACAACTTTCGCACTGCGATGGATTCGCTGATGACAAAACGGGCAGCGTCCTTCAGCGATGCCCACGAAAGAGAACATTTGCGAGCGCTGGGCAATGCTGTCCGCGCCCGTGCGTTATCCAAGTTGCCCGACCTGCTCGAGCAGCTTGAACAGAACCTGACCCGCAACGGTGTGACAGTGCACTGGGCGGAAACGGTGGATGAGGCCAATGGCATCGTCCTCTCGATCATCCGCGCTCACGAGGGGCGGCAAGTGATCAAGGGCAAATCGATGGTCAGCGAAGAGATGGAAATGAACCATGTCCTCGAGGCTCAAGGCATTGAATGCCTGGAGTCGGACATGGGTGAATACATCGTCCAGCTCGACCAGGAGAAGCCTTCACACATCATTATGCCGGCGATCCACAAGAATGCCGGTCAGGTCGCGTCCTTGTTCCACGACAAACTTGGCGTGGAGTACACCAAGGACGTTGACCAACTCATTCAGATCGGTCGCAAAGTCTTGCGGCAGAAATTCTTCGAAGCGGACATCGGCGTCTCCGGCGTCAACTTCGCCGTGGCCGAAACCGGCACCCTGCTGCTGGTGGAAAACGAAGGCAACGGCCGCATGACCACCACCGTGCCACCGGTACACATTGCTGTTACCGGCATCGAAAAAGTCGTGGAAAACCTGCGCGATGTAGTGCCGCTCTTGTCGCTGCTGACCCGGTCTGCGCTGGGCCAGCCGATCACCACCTATGTCAACATGATTTCCGGCCCGCGCAAGGAACATGAACTCGACGGCCCTCAGGAAGTACACCTGGTGCTGCTGGACAATGGTCGCAGCCAGGCGTTTGCCGACAGTGAATTGCGCCAGACCCTGAACTGCATCCGCTGCGGCGCCTGCATGAATCATTGCCCGGTCTACACCCGAATCGGCGGCCACGCCTATGGCGAGGTTTACCCTGGGCCTATCGGAAAAATCATCACCCCGCACATGGTCGGTCTGGCGAAAGTCCCGGACCATCCAAGCGCATCGTCGTTGTGCGGTGCCTGCGGCGAAGTCTGCCCGGTAAAAATCCCTATCCCTGCACTGCTGCGTCGCTTGCGGGAAGAGAACGTCAAAGCCCCGGACAGCCCGCATCCAGTGATGCGCGGCCAGGGCAGCAAGTACTCGCGCAAGGAACGCTTTATCTGGAACGCCTGGGCGAGGCTCAACAGTTCGCCAACGCTTTATCGACTGTTCGGCTTCTTCGCCACTCGTCTGCGCGCGCTGGCACCGAGCAATGTCGGCCCCTGGACGCAAAACCATAGCGCACCGAAACCTGCTGCGCGCTCACTGCATGACATGGCCCGCGAGCATCTGGCCAAACAGGGAGACCGTTGATGAGCGCCAAGCAAAATATCCTCGCCAAACTGCGCAAAAGCCTGACGGGCACCACACCGGTGCCTGACGAATTCGACGTCGTATTAGTGACAGCGCCCTACACCTACGCGCCCGAACAACGCATTGCCCAGCTGCGCAAACTGATGGAAGCGGTGCACACTGAAATCCATCTGACGTCCGGCGAAGGCTGGCCAGAACTGCTGGCGCAATTGTTGCGGGATCGCCAATTGCCGAGCCTGTTGATCGCGCCGACGACGCCTCATGGTCAACGTGTCACTCAGCACTGGGCGAAAAATCCTGGCCTGCCGACACTCAAAGCCTACGACCGTCCGGTTGAAGAATGGAAAGCCGAGCTGTTTAACGACACACCGGCCAGCCTGACCACCACGCTAGGCGCAATCGCCGCGACCGGTAGTCTGATTCTCTGGCCGACGCGGGAAGAACCGCGTTTGATGAGCTTGGTGCCACCGGTGCATTTCGCCCTGCTCAAGGCCAGTGAAATCTGCGACAACTTCTATCAGGTGCAGCAGCAATTCAAATGGGCACAGGGCATGCCGACCAACGCACTGCTGGTGTCCGGCCCGTCGAAGACTGCCGACATCGAGCAAGTCCTGGCCTATGGCGCTCACGGCCCCAAAGACCTGGTGGTTTTGATCCTGGAGGACCAATGACTCTACCGGCGGCTTTCCTGGATGATGCACAGCAACTGATCCCTGAAGATCGTCGTTTCGACGACCCGTTGTCGACATTGGCCTTCGGCACCGACGCCAGTTTCTATCGGTTGATTCCGAAACTGGTGATCCGTGTCGAGTCTGAAGATGAAGTGGTGGCGCTACTCAAACTGGCGCAACGGGATCAAGTCCCGGTGACCTTCCGCGCTGCCGGCACCAGCTTGTCTGGCCAGGCCATCAGCGATTCGGTGCTGATCGTGCTTGGGGATAGCTGGAACGGTCGCGAGATCCGTGGCCAAGGCACGCAAATCCGCCTGCAGCCGGGTGTGATCGGCGCACAGGCCAATGCGTGGCTGGCGCCGTTCGGACGCAAGATCGGGCCGGACCCGGCGTCGATCAATGCCTGCAAAATCGGCGGCATCGTCGCCAACAATGCCAGCGGCATGTGCTGCGGCACGGCGCAAAATACCTATCACACCTTGGCCGGCATCCGTTTGGTGCTGGCCGACGGCAGTCGTCTCGACACCGAAGATTCGGCAAGCGTTGCCGCGTTTCGCGAGAGCCACGCTTCGCTGCTTGAGCGACTGGCAACCTTGGGGCGCGAGACCCGGGCCAATGCCGAACTGGCTGCGAGAATCCGCCACAAATACCGTCTGAAAAATACCACTGGCCTGTCACTCAACGCCTTGGTGGATTTCGACGAGCCTGTGGATATCTTGAGCCACTTGTTGGTGGGTTCCGAAGGCACCCTCGGATTCATCAGCGCGGTGACCTACGACACTGTGATCGATCACCCGAACAAGGCGTCGGCGCTGATTGTGTTCCCGGACGTGGAGACCTGCTGTAACGCGGTCAGCGTACTGAAGAGCCAACCGGTGTCGGCCGTGGAATTGCTCGATCGTCGCAGCCTGCGTTCGGTGCAGGATAAACCCGGCATGCCGGCTTTCGTACAGCATCTGTCGAACAATGCCTGCGCCCTACTGATCGAGTCCCGCGCTGCATCGTCCACCTTGCTGCAGGAACAACTGGCGCAGATCATGGCGTCGCTGACCTCGTTTCCCGTGGAGAAGCAAGTCGACTTCACCGAAGACCCGGTGGAAAACGCCCGGCTCTGGGCGATTCGCAAAGACACCTTTCCCGCCGTCGGCGCGGTGCGCAAAACCGGCACCACGGTGATCATCGAAGACGTGACCTTCCCGGTGGAACAACTGGCCCTCGGCGTGAATCGCTTGATCGAGCTGTTCGACAAACATCACTACGACGAAGCGATTCTTTTCGGACACGCGCTGGAAGGCAATCTGCACTTCGTCTTCACCCAAGGCTTCAACAACCCGGAAGAAGTCGCACGCTACCAGGCATTCATGGACGACGTGGCGCAGCTGGTGGCGGTGGAGTTCGGCGGTTCGTTGAAAGCCGAACATGGCACCGGTCGCAACATGGCGCCCTTCGTCGAACTGGAGTGGGGCAGCGACGCGTACCAATTGATGTGGCAGCTCAAACGCCTGCTCGACCCCAACGGCATTCTCAACCCGGACGTAGTGCTCAGTGAAGATCCGCAGATTCACCTCAAGCATCTGAAGCCACTGCCGGCCGCCGATGAGATTGTCGACAAGTGCATCGAGTGCGGCTTCTGCGAGCCGGTCTGCCCGAGTCGCAACCTGACCACGACCCCGCGCCAGCGGATCGTGCTGTGGCGCGAGATGGCGCGCCAGCCGGCCGGCTCGCCCGTCCAGAAGGCCCTGCTCGAGGAGTACGAGTACGAC
>DQGF01000048.1:21991-25256 GCA_003525045.1 Pseudomonas sp.
GGGAGCCGGTCTGCCCATCGAAAGGCCTGACCCTGAGCCCGCGCCAGCGCATCGTGATCTGGCGGGACATCCAGGCGAAGAAACGTGCCGGGGTGGATACCACAGAACTTGAAGCGGCATACGAATATCAGGGCATCGACACCTGCGCCGCCACCGGCCTCTGTGCCCAACGCTGCCCTGTAGGCATCAACACCGGCGAGCTGGTGAAAAAGCTGCGCAGCCGTAAGGCAACTCATACCAAAACCGCCAACTGGCTGGAAGGCAATTTCGCCACCGCGCTGCAAGGCGCACGCTTCACCCTGCACGTGGCCAACGGTGCGCGGATGCTATTGGGTGCGCCGCGACTGGCGAAACTCTCGGCCACGCTGACGCGGTTATCCAAAGGTCAGGTCCCGCAATGGACCAACGCCATGCCCCAACCGGAAAAGGCCATTCGCTTCAGCCCGGTCGTGTCGGACGCACGCCCCCGAGTGGTGTACCTGGCAGCCTGCGTGTCACGGGTCATGGGCCCCGCGGCCGGTGATAAAGAGCAGATGTCGCTGTACGACAAAACCCGTGGGCTGCTGGAAAAAGCCGGTTACCAGGTAGTCTTTCCCGACAACCAGGACAGCCTCTGCTGCGGTCAGCCGTTTGCCTCCAAAGGCTACGCCGAACAGGGCGAACACAAACGCCAGGAATTGATTGGCGCGTTACTGCATGCCAGTCGCGGCGGGCTCGACCCGATCTACTGCGACACCAGCCCCTGCACCTTGCGCCTGGTTCAGGACCTGGGCGAGGTTCGACTGGACCTGTACGACCCGGTGCGTTTCATTCGTACGCATTTGATGGACCGCCTCGATTTCACCCCGCAGGAAGCGCCGATCGCGGTGCACGTCACCTGCAGCACCCAGCACCTGGGCGAGAGCCAGGCGCTGATCGATCTGGCGCGCAAGTGCAGCAACAACGTGGTCATCCCCGAAGGCATTCACTGCTGCGGGTTTGCCGGTGACAAAGGCTTTACCACCCCGGAGTTGAATGCGCATTCCCTGCGTACGCTCAAGGATGCGGTGCAGCATTGCAGTGAGGGGATTTCCACCAGTCGAACCTGTGAGATTGGGCTGACGCAACACGGCGGAATCGACTACCACGGGCTGGTGTATCTGGTGGATCGGGTCACTCGGGCAAGGGCGAACTGAAGAAAAATAGAACCCTGACGCGCGGCCGCAGTCCACTGATCAAGCCCCGCAAAATGCGGGTCGTCCCCACACTTGGCAGCCCCGTCCTGATGGCCAGCGATGCCTGGACCTTCAGCTCAAGGAGATACACATGAAACGTTCTGTACTGTTAGGTCTGTTCGTTACAGCTTCCATGATGGCGTCCACCTCGTTTGCTGCAGGCGATCTTTGCGAGGTCAATCTGCAAACCATCGCCAATTCCAAGTCACAGATCCAGGCGCCGGAAATCCAGGCTCGGGTAGAGGCCAGTGTCCAGCAAGCCAAGGCCCAACAGGCGCTAGGCACGAAAGAAGGCACCGAGAAATGCATCTCCGAGACGACTCAAACCATTCAGGAAATCAAGAACGCTAACAAAGACGGCAAGAGCTCATAAGCATTCGAGGCCAACCTTCGGGTTGGCCTTCTGAGCCACATTGGCGTACACTACGCTGGCTTGTTGCTCACTTGGATTCACAGAGCAACAGGCTCGGGGCCGTTTAGGATTCGACGCCGGTTGCGAAACTTTAGGTGCATGCCGAGTTGGTAACAGAACTCGTAAATCCACTGTTGCAACTTTCTATAGTTGCCAATGACGAAACCTACGGGGAATACGCTCTCGCTGCGTAAGCAGCCTTAGCCCTTCCCTCCTGGTACCTTCGGGTCCAGCAATCATCAGGGGATGTCTGTAAACCCAAAGTGATTGTCATATAGAACAGAATCGCCGTGCAGTACGTTGTGGACGAAGCGGCTAAAACTTACACAACTCGCCCAATGCACCCTGCCCGTCGGGTCGCTGAGGGTTAACTTAATAGACACGGCTACGCATGTAGTACCGACAGCGGAGTACTGGCGGACGGGGGTTCAAATCCCCCCGGCTCCACCAATTGAGACACCAGCGAAGCCCGCCCAGTGCGGGCTTTGTTGCATCTGGGGGTTGGTAAGTTGCTGAAGGTTGTTGTGGATTCATGTGGATTCGTACAGGCTTCAGCGACATTTCAGCAACCTCCCTTTCCGGCGTCCTGATGAGCCAAACCTTCACCTTGCGCAAAATCGCAAGTTGACCCATCCCTTCCCTGGCGTCCTGCCGACCGAACACAATCCAAACCACTACAGTTCGTCGCCCCACCCTCGCCCCATTATCACGCCTCGATTACTGTATATCCACACAGTATCAATAAGGCATGACCGTGGACCCGCTTGAAATCGAAGACACCTCCGACTGGCTTGGCTGCCCGACGGAGCTTGAAACCTGTCGTCACTACTTGCGAATGCTCGAAAACGAAGTGCAGGAACTGACCCTGCAACTACGAAAAGCCCGAGAGGACATCTTCGGCCTGGTGCAGATGCATGCGGACGTATCCAGGGAGCGGGACCGCTTACGTGCTGAATTGAACCGCGCCCGAACGGATGCATCAGATGCTCATAGGCAGGCGACGGATATCCAGACAAAAACAAGCTGGGAGCTGATGTCGAAAGACAAGGTGATCAGCGAGCTCTGCGCAAAGATCCGCACGCTGACCGGCGCCGATCCATTCACCCAATTGCCGCCACGCTGATTGCACAACAGAAGGTTCCTGCTATGTGTGGACGACTTTCCCAATACGATGGCATCCACGACTTTGTCGCGGCACTGAGCATGGCCAACCCCCTGATCAACAATGCGGGCGATCACCGATTTGAGCGGTAACGCCGCGCCGACAACGCAGCTCGCCATCTTCCATCAGGAAGGCGAGTACCTGCATGCCGACATGGTGCGCTGGGGATGGCGTCCACACTGGGCCAAGGACCGTGCTGCGCCAATCAATGCCCGAGTGGAAAAGGTCGCCCACGGCCCATTCTTTCGGGCGATTTGGCCGCATCGGGCGATCATCGCTATCAACAACTGGTTCGAGTGGGTGGATGAAGGCGGGGCGAAGAAGCAACCCTACCTGATCCGTCGGCGGGACCGGGCGCCGATCTTGTGCGCGGCCATCGGTCAGTACCCCAATGCAGAGCATGAGCCCAACGAGCACGACGGTTTTGTGATCATCACCGCCGACAGCGCCGGGGGCATGGTGGACATCCACGACCGG
>DQGF01000048.1:25512-26255 GCA_003525045.1 Pseudomonas sp.
ATCATCACCGCCGACAGCGCCGGGGGCATGGTGGACATCCACGACCGGCGGCCCGTGACACTGTCGCCAGAGCTGGCCCGCGAATGGTTGGACCCTGCCACGCCCAAAGAGCGCGCCGAGCAGATGGTGATACACCAGGGTGAGCCCACCGAGGCGTTCGAGTGGTTCAAGGTTGACCGTGCGATTGGCAACGTACGCAATCAGGGTCCTGACTTGATAAGGCCTATTGACCCAGAGACTCCGGGTAATGACTTGTTCTAAGCCGGCCCCAGTGACTTAAGCCGCTCTTTCAGCGCTGCTTCGAAAATCACGTAGAGGTTTTCCGCGTCTCCAGACCGCAAGCCACCCACCGTTTCCATTCCGAGAACGAAACCCTCAGCCCTGGCGCCAGCGTTTAGGGCAACGACTATCGAATCGGCGTGGTTTATCTGCGCCAGAAGCCGGTAGGCCTCGCGCTTCATCTTGTTGCTCAGCACCACATGCTCCACGGCAGCGTCCTCTAATTAGACATCCAATGCATCACCAGTAGAACCACTGTAACCCAGGTGATCGTCATCAGAATTGAAAGCCCTGCCAGTTGCTTGTCCATTTGCGGATGTCAGTCAGTTTAGTGATCCCAGATCATGGGGCAACTTGACACTACCGACAAGAATAGCCCCAGGCCAATACGGTTACGGCACATCCTTGAAGAAGACGTGGTGGCCAAGCTTTAGCGTCTGTTTGGCACCCTTCGCCCAAACTGG
>DQGF01000534.1:0-2974 GCA_003525045.1 Pseudomonas sp.
CATGGGCGATGCAAGGCTTGAGGCCGCCTTCGCGGGCAAGCCTCGCTCCTACAGGCCGCCTTCGCTGGCAAGCCAGCTCCTACAGGCCATTCGTCGTCTGGTCGGGCCGGGCTTGCCCGCAACGCAGTTTTGTTCGAAACTTCGCACCTCGTCCCCCGCGACGACCCTGGATCAGCAGACAGGGCAACACTGAGCTGGCAACCCTGAACCCAACTTTCAGAGGAGCCGGCCACTATGCCTGCGACCCGTACCTGGTTAAAAAATCCCCTCGCGATCTTCACTGCCAATCGCCTCGATGCCCGTGGCGGCCTGGTGCTGCAAGACGGTTTGATCGTCGAAGTGCTCGCCGCTGCCCAGCAACCTTCGGCGCCCTGTGGACAAGTCTTCGATGCCCGCGAGCATGTGATCCTGCCGGGACTGATCAACACCCATCACCACTTCTATCAAACCCTGACTCGCGCCTGGGCGCCGGTGGTCAATCAGCCGTTGTTCCCGTGGTTGAAAACCCTGTATCCGGTCTGGGCGCGCCTCACGCCTGAAAAACTCGCCCTCGCCAGTAAAGTCGCCTTGGCCGAGCTGCTGCTGTCCGGCTGCACCACCGCTGCCGACCACCATTACCTGTTTCCAGAAGGCCTGGAAAATGCGATCGACGTACAAGTCGAGAGCGTCCGCGAACTGGGCATGCGCGCCATGCTGACCCGGGGATTCATGAGCCTTGGCGAAGACGATGGCGGGCTCCCTCCACAGCAGACCGTGCAACAGGGCCAGGTGATTCTCGACGACAGCCAACGCCTGATCGCCGCGTACCACGAACGTGGCGATGGCGCGCAAATCCAGATCGCTTTGGCGCCCTGCTCACCGTTCTCGGTGACCCCGCAAATCATGTCCGCCAGCGCCGAACTGGCGAACGCACTCGACGTACGCCTGCACACCCACCTGGCGGAAACCCTCGACGAAGAAGACTTCTGCCTGCAGCGTTTCGGCCTGCGCACCGTGGATTATCTGGACAGCGTCGGCTGGCTCGGCCCGCGTACCTGGCTGGCGCACGGTATCCATTTCAATCCGGATGAAATCGCCCGTCTTGGCGCCGCTGGCACTGGCATTTGTCATTGCCCGAGTTCAAACATGCGCCTGGCTTCCGGTATCTGCCCGACACTGGACCTGATCGCGGCGGGTGCGTTGCTGGGCCTGGGCGTGGATGGCTCGGCGTCCAACGATGCCTCGAACATGATGCTTGAAACCCGTCAGGCGCTGTACATCCAGCGGCTGCGTTATGGCGCAGAAAAGATCACCCCGGAGTTAGTGTTGGGCTGGGCGACCAAGGGTTCTGCACAGTTGCTCGGGCGCACGGATATCGGTGAACTGGCGGTGGGCAAGCAGGCGGATCTGGCGTTGTTCAAGCTTGATGAGCTGCGCTTCTCCGGCAGTCATGATCCGGTTTCGGCATTGTTGCTGTGTGGGGCGGATCGAGCGGATCGGGTGATGGTTGGCGGTAAATGGCGGGTGATTGATGGGCAGGTTGAAGGGCTGGACCTGAAAGGGT
Source organism: Pseudomonas sp. (assembly GCA_003525045.1). Taxonomy (GTDB): domain Bacteria; phylum Pseudomonadota; class Gammaproteobacteria; order Pseudomonadales; family Pseudomonadaceae; genus Aquipseudomonas. The sequence goes on from DQGF01000534.1 coordinate 1,544, forward strand.
TGATTGCTGATCACAGTCAGGCGGCCCGGCAGTTGATTGCCGGTATCTAAGTCAACAGGGAGCTAATGTGGGAGCGGGCTTGCTCGCGAATGCAGTGTGTCATTCAGCAATGATGTTGACTGACACACTGCATTCGCGAGCAAGCCCGCTCCCACATTTTGATCCGGTTTTCACAGTGGCTTCGCAGAGGTCTTAAAGGCCCAGCAGCGACAACATGACAAACGTCGCAAACAGCACAAAGTGAGTCATCCCTTCGATGGCATTGGTTTCACCATCGTTGAGGTTGATGGCACTGACGATCAGGGTGAGAAAGATCATCACCGTCTGCACCGGGGTCATGGCCATCTGGAACGGCTGGCCAGTGTAAAGCGCCATGGCTTCCATCACCGGCACCGTCAGTATCACCGTGGACAGCGAAGCGCCCATGGCGATGTTGACCACCGACTGCATACGGTTGGCCAGGGCCGCGCGCAATGCCGTCAGAATCTCCGGCGCAGCGGAAATCGCCGCCACCAGGATCGCCGTCATCACCGGAGGTGCGCCCGTTCCTTCCAGGCCCAGATCGATCGTCTTGGACATCACCTCGGCCAGTGCGCCGATCACCACCACACCAAACACCAATGTCCCGATGCTCAATGCCAGATTGATCGGCTCCGGCTCTGCGGTCGGTTCCTTCTTGCGACGTTTTTCCGGGTAGCTGTAGCTGAAGAAATAGCTGTGCGGCCCGACCTGCATGCGCAGGAACAGGGCGTAGAGCACAACCATCGCGCCGATGGTGAACGCCGAATAGAGTTTCCAGTTCGCCTCGGGAATGAACTCCGGCACCACCATGGACACGCCCATGGCGGTGAGGATCATCACACTGTAACTGCGCGCCGAGTCGTCGTTGTAGGACTGTTCGCCATGCTTGATCCCGCCCATCAACGCGGCCAGGCCAAGGATGCCGTTGATGTCCAGCATCACTGCGGAATAGATCGTGTCGCGCACCAGAGTCGGCGACGCCTCGTTGCTCATCATGATCGCCAGGATCACTACTTCCACCAATACTGCGGCCAGGGTCAGGATCATCGTGCCGTAGGGGTCGCCGACTTTTTCGGCGAGCAGCTCGGCGTGATGGGCGACGCGCATGGAGGCGATAACAATGAAAGCGACCAGTACCAGTCCGGCGGTCAGCGCGACAGGCTGGCCGCTGTGCAGCATCCAGTGCTCCAGCGGATAGGCGATGAAGGTGGCGATCAGGGCCAGCAGCAGAAACTTTTCTTGCTTGAGGAGTGTGAGCATTGCGGGCCTTTTTGCCGGGTGAGGCGAAATCAGTGTGATGAGCTACTGACTGCGGGGCGGCGCTAACGTTTCGTTACACCTTAGCGCACCAGTGGATGGCAATCGGTTTGGCGCGTGCACTTTTATCGGCCTTGAGGGCCTCTTCGCGGG
>DQGF01000534.1:3311-3463 GCA_003525045.1 Pseudomonas sp.
GCTTCGGACATGGCGCACTTCGGACCGAAAGCGGTGCTGACGTCGATCGTCAACGACTGGGGACCGCATTACATTCAGGCGACCCAAAGCGTGCTGGATCACTCGTGGAAATCGCAGGACTACTGGGGCGGTTTGAAGGAAGGTACGGTTGA
>DQGF01000534.1:3743-4690 GCA_003525045.1 Pseudomonas sp.
GAGGACTACTGGGGCGGTTTGATGGAAGGTACGGTTGAGCTGCCAATCAGTGATCTGGTGCCGGCGCCGGTGAAGACCGAAGCCGAGCAGATCATTGCCGACATCAAGAGCGGCGCCTTCCATCGTTCACCGGGCCGATCAAGAACCAGGCTGGCGTCGAGAAAATTGCAGCGGGCGCGACGGCCGGCAATGCCGAACTGGCATCGATGAACTATTACGTCGAAGGCATGAAGGCCAAGATGCCGAAGTAAATTCTTTCAGTTGAAACACAGTATCTGTGGGAGCGGGCTTGCTCGCGAAAGCATTGTGTCAGTCAACAGAGATATTGAATGTGCGGGCCCCTTCGCGAGCAAGCCCGCACCCACAATGAATTTGCAACGTTCTTAAGGACTGCGCATGAACCAACTCCCGATCATCGATATCGCCCCGCTCTACACAGACGAGCAATCCGCCTGGCAATCAATCGCCACACAAATCGACCACGCCTGCCGCGAGTGGGGGTTTTTCTACATCAGGAATCACCCAATCAGTGCCGAGCGCATCGATGCCGTGCTGGAACATGCCAAGCGCTTCTTCGCCCTGCCCACCGCCGAAAAACTCAAGATCGACATCACTCAAACCCGCCACCATCGCGGCTACGGCGCGATCGCTACCGAGCAACTCGACCCGAGCAAACCCAGCGACCTGAAAGAGACCTTCGACATGGGCCTGCACCTGCCGGCCGATCATCCTGACGTACTGGCGGAAAAACCCTTGCGCGGTCCCAACCGTCATCCGTCTATGCCCGGCTGGAAAGCGCTGATGGAGCAGCACTACGTCGACATGCAAGCGCTCGCCCAAACGCTGTTACGTGCAATAACCCTGGCGCTGGGTATCGAACGCGACTTTTTCGATACACGCTTCGTTGATCCGGTCAGCGTGCTACGGATGATCCATTACCCACCCCC
>DQGF01000534.1:4991-13651 GCA_003525045.1 Pseudomonas sp.
GATACCCACCCCGCCACACTGCCAGTTCCGAAGAGCAACAAGGCGCCGGCGCGCACACCGATTATGGCTGCATCACACTGTTGTATCAGGATGCGACGGGCGGTCTGCAGGTGCGAAACGTAAAAGGCGAATGGATCGATGCGCCGCCGATCGATGGCACGTTCGTCGTCAACCTCGGCGACATGATGGCGCGCTGGAGCAACGACCGGTACCTGTCGACGCCGCACCGGGTGATCAGCCCGCTGGGCGTGGACCGTTATTCGATGCCGTTCTTCGCCGAGCCGCACCCCGATACGCGCATTGAATGCCTGCCCGGTTGTCAGGATGAACGACATCCGGCGAAGTATCCGTCCACCACCTGCGCACAATTCCTGCTTTCGCGCTTTGCCGACACCTACGCCTATCGACGGGAACAGCACGCGGTGTAATGAACCGGCTGGTCAGGTTTTGCTCATTGTTACCACGAGCATCTGTAGAATGCTCGCCATCTGCACCTGATGAGAAAAGAATATGTACGACTGGCTGAACGCTCTGCCCAAGGCAGAACTGCACTTGCACCTGGAAGGCTCGCTGGAGCCTGAGCTGCTGTTCGCCCTCGCCGAACGCAACAAGATCGCCCTGCCGTGGAGCGATGTCGAAACCCTGCGCAAGGCGTACGCCTTTAATAACCTGCAAGAGTTTCTCGACCTGTATTACCGGGGCGCCGATGTGTTGCGCACCTCTCAGGATTTTTACGACCTGACCTGGGCTTACCTGTTGCGGTGCAAGGCGCAGAACGTGATTCACACCGAACCATTCTTCGATCCGCAGACCCACACCGACCGCGGCGTGCCATTCGAAGTGGTGCTCAACGGCATCGCCAGCGCGCTGAAGGATGGCGAGCAGCAACTGGGTATCAGTAGCGGTCTGATCCTCAGTTTCCTGCGCCACTTGAGCGAAGAACAAGCAGAGAAAACCCTCGACCAGGCGCTGCCGTTCCGCGATGCGTTTGTTGCCGTCGGCCTGGACAGTTCCGAGATGGGTCACCCGCCGAGCAAGTTCCAGCGCGTGTTCGATCGTGCCCGTCACGAAGGTTTCCTGACCGTCGCCCATGCCGGTGAAGAAGGCCCGCCGGAGTACATCTGGGAAGCCCTCGACCTGCTGAAGATCCAGCGCATCGACCATGGTGTACGCGCCATTGAAGACGAGCGTCTGATGCAGCGGATCATCGACGAACAGATCCCGTTGACCGTGTGCCCATTGTCGAACACCAAGCTTTGCGTGTTCGACCACATGTCCCAACACAACATTCTCGACATGCTGGAACGCGGCGTGAAAGTCACGGTGAACTCCGATGACCCAGCGTACTTTGGTGGTTATGTCACCGAGAACTTCCATGCGCTGTATTCCGATCTGGGCATGACCCAGGACCAGGCCAGGCGATTGGCGCAGAACAGCCTGGATGCACGGTTGGTAAAGCCATAAGCATCACCGCAAAACCCTGTGGGAGCGAGCTCGCCCGCGATGACGCCATCAGCTTCAACATCAAGGTGGCTGACAGCCTGCTATCGCGGGCAAGCCCGCTTCCACAGGTTATGTGTTCAGCTGTCGGTCACTGGCTCACTCAACTCCTCGCTCTAAAGCACCACTTCCAGCTCGGTCTCCTTGGCAAAACGATGAATTTCCCGCTGTCCCGCGGCGGTAATCTGCAAGGCTGGCGAGTCATTCGACAAACTCATCCAGCCAGACTGTATGAACAATTGCAGCAACGCCGCGCCCAGAGAGCCGCCCATGTGCGGACGTCTTTCGCTCCAGTCAGGACAAGCGCAGGCGGCTCTGCTGGTGCTGTGCGCCAGCGCCTGGACGAACACTCCACGTTTCGCCAGTTGCGTGGCGCCCTTGTGAGTGATCGACACCCGCTGATCGAATTGTTCGATCCAGCCCGCATCCAGCAGACGCTGGTAGAGGTCGGCGGCCAAAGTGCCACCCAAATGATCGCCGCACAGCCTGGCGCGCAATAATGGCGAAGGCGCTGCCTGAACCTTGGGGATGGGCGTACTGCGCTTGAAAATATCCGGGATGTCCCGTGGCGTGCTGGCAATCGTCGCACTGGCCAATGCTTCTATCGCAGCAGCGATTTCGGGTGCGGCAAGCCGAAAGAACCGCTTGCGGCCGCGGATTTCGACTTTCAACAGACCTCCGGCGGACAGACGCCCCAGGTGTGCACTGGCCGAAGAGGGTGACAGGCCGGCCAGCAATGCCAGCTCTTCGGATTGTCGCGCCGAGCCGTCCATCAATGCCCACATCATTGCGCTGCGTTTTGGGTCAGCCAGCAACGTGGCGATCTGGCTGATGCAAGGTGCATATTCCATGTATTCACTCCCTGTTGAATCGTTTCGTCTACTGCTCAATGACATAGTATAAGCCTGTTAACCGCCGGTTCCTGCCCTGCGTAACCCAATGGTGGTGATAGTTCCTGAGAGAAATTTCGCTATTTGCCTGCGACTAATAACCGTCGCTCGACAATGCCGGAAATTGATCGACCAAACGGCACCCCTCGTCGAGGTTACTCAAGGCCGCCCGGGCGTATTAGAGAAATCCCTCGCCCTCGGCGGTCAGGCGCAGGCTGCTCTTTTATCGGGTTTTATCTTGCAGAGAAATAGCCAATCATCTGTCCCATCGAAATCAACCCGTTTCCGGAGTCGAACATGTCCCAGCCGTTTACCGCCATTGCCACCCTGATCGCCAAAGCCGGCCAGCAGGACGCCCTCGAACAACACCTGCGTGCACTGCTGGAGCCTACCCGCGCCGAGGCGGGTTGCGGCCAATACGACCTGCACCAGGACCTCGCCAACCCGCTGGGTTTCTACATGATCGAAAAGTGGAGCAGCGATGAGGCCCTGCAAGCCCATGACGCCAGCGCGCATGTCCAGAATTTCCGAGCCAGGGCAGGCGACTTCCTCGAACACTTCGAACTCCGGCGCCTGCGTACCGTGGCCTGACCTTCTTTATTACTTTTCCGGAGTCATCCATGAAAGCCATTGCTTATTACGCCTCGCTGCCGATCAGCGACGAGAAATCCCTGCAGGACATCGAGCTGCCGGAACCGGTTGCCGGTCCGCGTGACCTGTTGGTGGAAGTCAAAGCCATCTCGGTCAACCCGGTCGATACCAAAGTCCGCCAGAACGTCCAGCCTGAAGGTGGCGTGGCGAAAGTGCTGGGCTGGGACGTGGCCGGCGTGGTCAAGGCCGTCGGCAGTGAAGTGACCTTGTTCAAGGCGGGCGACAAGGTGTTCTACGCCGGATCCATCGCTCGCGCTGGCGGCAACAGTGAACTGCACGTGGTGGATGAGCGGATCGTCGGTCATATGCCTAAATCCCTCGGTTTCGCCGCAGCCGCCGCCCTGCCGTTGACCGCCATTACTGCCTGGGAACTGCTATTCGAACGCTTGCAAGTGCGCGAAGGCCCGAACGATGAAGGTCAGAGTCTGTTGATCGTCGGGGCGGCCGGGGGTGTGGGTTCGATCCTGACTCAACTGGCCAGTCAGCTCACCGGGCTGAAAGTCATCGGCACCGCCTCCCGCCCGCTAACCCGAAGCTGGGTCAGCGAGCTGGGTGCCGACCTGGTGATCGATCATAGCCAGCCGCTGAGCGAAGAACTAAAACGCGCCGGCCTTGAGCATGTCACCCACGTTGCCAGCCTGACCCAGACCGATCACCACCTGGATCAACTGGTCGAGGCACTGGCGCCGCAAGGCAAACTGGCGCTGATCGACGATCCGAAGGTGCTCGACGTGACCAAGCTCAAGCGCAAGAGCCTGTCGCTGCACTGGGAGTTCATGTACACCCGCTCGCTGTTCGAAACCGCGGACATGATCGAGCAACACAAACTGCTCAATCGCGTTGCGCAGTTGATCGACGCCGGGACACTGAAAACCACGGTCGGCGAGCATTTCGGCACCATCAACGCAGCCAACCTGCGTCGTGCCCATGAGCTGCTGGAGAGCGGTAAATCCAGGGGCAAGATTGTGCTTGAAGGGTTCTGAGGATTTAACAACCCAAGATCAAAAGATCGCAGGCTGCGATCTTTTGATCTTCAAACCGTCAGTCAGAGAGTTGACCTTAGTCACAATTGCGATCGCATTCGGGTCTACAATCGTGGCCACTGCAAAACAATCTTTTACATAAAGGAGGTCAGCAATGAAGATCCTGATAAAAGAATTGGCAAAATCCCAGTGGCAGGTCCACCTGGACCAACATGCCGTGACATTCCGCAGCGAAGCCGAAGCTCGCGCCTTCACCCGAACCCTTGAAGCACGCCTGCACGCCCCTCATCAATTTCCCGACCAGCAGCGCGCGGCTGGCTGAGCCTGTCCTCAGACCTGGGCTTGCGCCAGTGCCCGGGCATTTTGCAAGCGTCGGGTGCGCATCGCCACGCTCACCACCAGAATTCCGCACAGGCTGATGACCATGGCCATCGGCACGGCGCTGCCATCGTGCAAAACACCCACCAGCGCCGCAGCCCCGGCGGCGACGCTGAATTGCAGGCAACCAAGCATCGCCGACGCACTGCCGGCCCGGGCGCCCTGCCCGTTCATGGCACAGGCCGAGGCGTTGGGCAGGATGCAACCCAGACTGGCGATGCAGATAAACAGCGGAATCAGCAACGGCCACAACTGCGCAGTGTGCATCGAAGTGACGGCAAGCAGCGTCAGGCCGGCACCGACGTAGATCCAGACGGTGCGCGTCAGCAGAAACGCCGGGCCACGCTTGGCCAGCATTCGCGCATTGACTTGCGCCACCAGAATGAAACCCGCCGCATTGATACCGAACAGCCAGCCGAAATGCTCGGCCGGAACGCCATAGAGTTTGATAAAAACAAAGGGAGAGCCGGCAATGTAGGCAAACATCCCGGCGATGGCGATGCCACCTGTCAGGGCGTGGCCGAGAAACACCGGGTCCGCCAACAGCCGAGCATACTGACGCAGCGCCCCCGACAACGGTTGGCGTGGCACATGGGCAGGCATGCTTTCCGGCAGCCCGAGGGCGACGGCCAGTCCCACCAGTGCACTGAAACCGGTCAGCACGAGAAAGATCGACTGCCAGCCGGTCGTGTTGATCAATAACCCGCCAAGCATCGGCGCAAGGATCGGCGCCAGCCCCATCACCAGCATCAGCTGCGAAAAGACCTTGGCCGATCCCACCGCATCACATTTATCGCTGACCACGGCGCGGGCGATCACCATCCCGGCGCAACCACCCAGGGCCTGAACGAATCGCGCACCGATCAGCCATTCCAGGTTCGGCGCAAACGCGCAGGCCAAGGAGGCGGCCGTGAACAAGGCGACACCTGTCAGCAAGGGAATGCGTCGCCCAAAGCGATCGGCCACCGGGCCATAGGCCAGTTGGCCGATGGACAAGCCAAGGAAATAGGCCGCCAGGGTCAACTGAACGTGCTGTTCATCGGTGCCAAACGCGAGCGCCATCGCCGGGAAGGCCGGCAAGTAGAAATCGATTGCCAGCGGAGCGAAAGCGCTAAGGGCGCCAAGAATCAAAATGGTACGCAAGTTCATCAGGCATCCAGTGGGACAGGTCGGCAGCCCCACAGTCTAGCCGCGCATGAACGCCTTGAACATTACGTTAGGTCGCTAGCTATTAAAGATAGTCAGGCCAGTTTTACGCCGTAGCCCTCTTCGCTGATTGCAGCGATGACTTGATCCGTCGTCAGTGCGCTCTCGACTCCGACTTCTTTCGCCGCCAGATCGACTCGCACGCTGGCCGCGGGATCCTTTGCTTGCAGCGCCTGAGTGATGGCTTTGACACAGTGACCGCAGGACATGCCTTGAACGTTGAACATTTGCATGGGATGACTCCTTAAGTGAGGGATGAGAGCAGTCTCGAGCTTGCCACCATGGCAAGGTCAAGTTCTGCAGAAAACTGCCGGGCTGGCAATCGGCGCCGCGCTCGGCCAAGCTGCGTTTATCAATGATTCGACTTCAGGAGATTCAGCCATGCGCTGGTCAGCTCTCAGCCTGTTCGGCTTCCTCAGCCTGCTTGCCGCGACACCTTCGGTACAAGCCGTCGGGGAGGACTATGGCGTGCTGATCATTTCCCGCGAGCGTCTGGAAGTCGCGACCTCCTGCGAGATCGGTGTGTACCTCCAGGACCAGCTGGCGGCGAGGCTGTTCCAGGAACAGAGCACTTCGTTCAACCTGCCGCCGGGCAATGTGTCCCTGCGCCTGAAACTGCTGCCAGGACAGACGCCGGGGTGCAACCCGGGCATGCTGGCGCCGGGCTCGCAGAACGTCACGCTCAAGGCCGGGGATGTGTTGAAGTTCCGGATTGCGATGACGCAGGAAGGGATGTACCTCAAGCCTGCGGCCCTCAACTACTGACGCCAATCCATTGTGGGAGCGGGCTTGCTCGCGAAGACGGACTGACATTCAACATCTATGTCGACTGGCACGCCGCTTTCGCGAGCAAGCCCGCTCCCACATTTGGCCTGCGGCGAATTGTAGAATGGCGCTTGACCTTGCCCGCGTGGCAAGGTTGATCCTGTAGGCATCTTCTACAGGGAGCGCGACCGATGTCCGAATCCACCACTTTCGATCTGCCGATTGCCGGCATGACCTGCGCCAGTTGCGCCGGGCGTGTCGAGCGTGCCTTGAGCAAAGTCATCGGCGCCAGTGCCGTCAGCGTCAATCTCGCCACCGAACAGGCCCGGGTCCAGGCGCCCCGCGACAGTCTGCCGGCCTTGATGAATGCCGTGCAGCAAGCCGGCTACAGCGTGCCGCAGCAGATTCTGGAGTTGAGCATCGACGGCATGACCTGCGCCTCCTGTGTCGGCCGGGTCGAACGTGCGTTGGCCAAGGTGCAGGGAGTGAAAAGTGTCAGCGTCAACCTGGCCAACGAACGCGCCCACCTCGAGTTACTCGGCCAGATCGATCCGCAGACCTTGATCGCCGCCGTGACCAAGGCGGGCTACAGCGCCAGCGTCTGGGAAACAGACCATCCGCAAACCGACAATCAACAACAGCGCCTGCACCGCGAGCGTTGGGCCTTGATCATGGCGATTGTCCTCGCTTTACCGCTGGTGTTGCCGATGGTGCTGCAACCCTTCGGGGTGCACTGGATGCTCCCGGCCTGGGTGCAATTCGCGCTGGCGACGCCCGTGCAGTTCATCTTCGGTGCGCGTTTTTACCTCGCCGCGTGGAAAGCCGTGCGTGTCGGTACCGGCAACATGGATTTGCTGGTGGCCTTGGGCACCAGCGCCGGTTATGGCTTGAGTCTCTACGAATGGGCCACCGCCGCCGGGCGCGTGCCGCACCTGTACTTCGAAGCTTCGGCGGTGGTAATCGCGCTGGTGCTGCTGGGTAAATACCTGGAAAGCCGCGCCAAGCGCCAGACCGCCAGCGCCATCCGCGCCCTCGAAGCCTTGCGTCCGGAGCGGGCGATTCAAGTGATCGACGGCCGTGAGCAGGACGTCGCCATCAGTGCCTTGCGCCTCAATGACCTGGTCATGGTCAAACCCGGCGAACGTTTCCCGGTGGACGGCGAAGTAGTCGAAGGCCAGAGCCACGCCGACGAAGCGCTGATCAGCGGCGAAAGCCTGCCGGTACCGAAACAGCCCGGCGACAAGGTCACCGGCGGCGCAATCAATGGTGAAGGCCGGTTGCTGGTTCGCACCCAGGCCTTGGGCGCGGAAACTGTATTGGCGCGGATCATCCGCCTGGTGGAAGACGCTCAAGCGGCGAAGGCGCCGATCCAGAAACTGGTGGATAAAGTCAGTCAGGTATTCGTGCCGACGGTGTTGTTGATCGCGTTGGCGACCTTGATCGGTTGGTGGCTGTACGGGGCACCGATGGAAACCGCGCTGATCAACGCCGTTGCGGTGTTGGTGATTGCCTGCCCATGCGCTCTCGGATTGGCCACGCCAACGGCGATCATGGCCGGCACCGGTGTGGCGGCGCGCTACGGGATCCTAATCAAGGACGCCGAAGCGCTGGAGCGTGCCCATGAAGTCAGCGCCGTGGTGTTCGACAAGACCGGCACGCTGACTTCGGGTGCACCGCGCATCGCCCATTTGACTGCGATCGACGCTGACGAAGCCACTCTGCTGCAAAGCGCTGGCGCTCTGCAGCGCGGCAGTGAACATCCGCTGGCCAAGGCCGTGCTGGACGCTTGCGCCGAACGTGGCATGAGCGTGGCCGATGTCAGTGACAGCCAGTCCCTGACCGGGCGCGGCATTGCCGGCACCCTCGATGGTCGTCGGCTGGCGCTGGGTAATCGTCGCCTGTTGGAAGAGAGCGGTTTGAGCGCCGGCCCGTTGGCTGATAGCGCAGCAGCATGGGAAACCGAAGGCCGGACCCTGTCCTGGTTGATCGAGCAAAGCCCCGAGCCGAAAGTACTGGGCTTGTTCGCCTTTGGGGACACCCTCAAACCCGGCGCGCTGCAAGCGGTGCAACAACTCGGCGCACGCAACATCAGCAGCCACCTGCTGACGGGCGACAACCGCGGCAGTGCCAAGGTGGTTGCCGAGGCACTCGGCATCAAAGATGTCCACGCCGAAGTGCTGCCGGCCGACAAAGCCGCCACCGTTGCCACACTCAAGAAAACCGGGGTGGTGGCAATGGTCGGCGACGGCATCAACGACGCGCCGGCGCTGGCCCAGGCCGACGTCGG
>DQGF01000328.1:0-4647 GCA_003525045.1 Pseudomonas sp.
GCTGGCAAGCCAGCTCCTACAAAGACGATGCCGCATTTGATTCTGCCAGAAACGACAAAGGCCACCCGAAGGTGGCCTTTGTTTGGTGAAGCGTCAGCTAAGCGCGAGGCTTACTTGATCGCCCAACCGGTCAGCTCGGACAGAGCCTTGCCGATGTCTGCCAGCGAACGCACGGTTTTAACGCCTGCGTCTTCCAGGGCAGCAAACTTCTCGTCTGCAGTGCCTTTGCCGCCAGAGATGATTGCGCCAGCATGGCCCATGCGCTTGCCTGCAGGGGCAGTCACACCAGCGATGTAGGAAACAACCGGCTTGGTCACGTGTGCCTTGATGTAGGCCGCCGCTTCTTCTTCAGCCGAACCGCCGATCTCGCCGATCATTACGATCGCTTCGGTCTTCGGGTCTTCCTGGAACAGCTTCAGGATGTCGATGAAGTTCGAGCCTGGGATCGGGTCACCGCCGATGCCGACGCAAGTCGACTGACCGAAACCGGCGTCAGTGGTCTGCTTGACAGCTTCGTAGGTCAGGGTGCCGGAACGGGAAACGATACCGACCTTGCCTGGCAAGTGAATGTGACCTGGCATGATGCCGATCTTGCATTCGCCTGGAGTGATCACGCCTGGGCAGTTAGGACCGATCAGGACTACGCCCAGCTCGTCGCACTTGACCTTGGCATCCAGCATGTCCAGGGTAGGAATGCCTTCAGTGATGCAAACGATCAGCTTGATGCCGCCGAATGCTGCTTCCAGGATGGAGTCTTTGCAGAAAGGAGCTGGAACGTAGATCACGCTGGCGGTGGCGCCAGTGGCAGCTACAGCGTCTTTCACGGTGTTGAACACTGGCAGACCCAGGTGCTCGGTGCCGCCTTTACCAGGAGTAACGCCACCAACCATCTTGGTGCCGTATTCGATGGCTTGCTGGGTGTGGAAACTACCTTGCGAACCGGTAATACCCTGGCAGATAACTTTGGTGTCTTTATTGATCAGGACGCTCATTATTTGCCCTCCGCAGCTTTGACAACTTGTTGAGCAGCGTCGGTCAGGCTGGTAGCAGCGATGATGTTCAAACCGCTTTCTGCCAGTACTTTAGCGCCCAGCTCAGCGTTGTTGCCTTCAAGGCGAACAACAACCGGGATTTTCACGCCGACTTCTTTCACAGCGCCGATGATGCCTTCGGCAATCATGTCGCAACGAACGATGCCGCCGAAGATGTTGACCAATACTGCAGCGACGTTAGTGTCGGACAGGATGATCTTGAACGCTTCGGTAACGCGTTCTTTGGTAGCACCGCCGCCCACGTCGAGGAAGTTGGCTGGTTTGCCGCCATGCAGGTTGACGATGTCCATGGTACCCATGGCCAGGCCAGCACCGTTGACCATGCAACCGATGTTGCCTTCCAGCGCTACGTAGTTCAGTTCGAACTTGGCAGCGTGCGCTTCGCGCGGATCGTCTTGCGACGGATCGTGGAAAGTCTTCAGCTTAGGCTGACGGTACATGGCGTTGGCGTCGATGTTGATCTTGGCGTCGAGGCAATGCAGATCGCCGTCAGCCTTGATCACCAGCGGGTTCACTTCCAGCAGAGCCAGGTCGTGATCCTTGAACAGCTTGGCCAGACCTACGAAGATCTTGGCGAACTGAGCAACTTGCTTGCCTTCCAGACCCAGCTGGAATGCCAGCTCGCGACCCTGGAATGGCTGAGCGCCAACCAGTGGATCGATAGTGGCCTTGAGGATTTTCTCAGGGGTGTCGTGAGCGATTTTCTCGATGTCCACGCCACCTTCGGTGGAAGCCATGAACACGATGCGACGGCTCGAACGGTCAACGACAGCGCCCAGGTACAGCTCTTTAGCGATATCAGTGCACGATTCAACCAGGATCTTGGTGACTGGCTGACCATTGGCATCAGTCTGGTAAGTCACCAGACGCTTGCCCAACCACTGTTGAGCGAATGCTTTGGCGTCTTCTTTGCTGCGAACCAGCTTAACGCCGCCCGCTTTACCGCGACCACCTGCGTGAACCTGGGCTTTGACAACCCATTCGGTCCCGCCGATCTTGTCGCATGCTTCTGCTGCTGCTTCCGGGGTGTCTACGGCGAAACCCTGGGATACTGGCAGGCCGTATTCAGCGAACAGCTGCTTACCCTGATACTCGTGAAGATTCATGCTTATTACCGTCTTCGTTAGGTACTGCGCATTCGGTGCTGCACTCGTTCAAGTGCCGCACCACCTGTGACTGCTGCTTGCGTAGCCGTTCCGGACAACCGGTGCAGCTACGCAAGACTGCGTCCAGCGGACTTTCCGCGGTGAGTCTTGCTCGCAAGGCTCACGACGGGCCATACCGCCGTGGTTTCTTATTGTCTTAACGCTTCTTCTTGTTGGCGATGTGAATGGCGCCGCCATTCACTGCCAGAGCTGCTTCGTGCAAGGCTTCGGACAGGGTCGGATGGGAGAAGACCATCATGCCCAGGTCTTCAGCGCTGGTGCCGAATTCCATACCGATCGCGCCCTGCTGAACCAGTTCTGCAGCGCTCGGGCCAATCACGTGGACGCCCAATACGCGGTCAGTCTTGGCATCGGCAATGACTTTCACGAAACCGCCGGTATCGTTGGCTGCCATGGCACGGCCACTGGCTGCGAACGGGAAAGTGCCGACGTTAACTTCAACGCCTTCAGCTTTCAAGGTCTGCTCGGTTTTACCGACCCATGCGATTTCCGGGTGAGTATAAATAACCGAAGGGATCAAGTCATAGTTCATCTGGGCTTTGTGGCCCTTGATGCGCTCGACAACCATGATGCCCTCTTCCGAGGCCTTGTGAGCCAGCATCATGCCGCGAACCACGTCGCCGATCGCGTAAACGCCCGGTACGGTGGTGGCGCAGTGATCGTCAACGTGCACGAAACCGCGCTCGTCGAGGGTCACGCCGCAATCGGCGGACAGCAGATCAGTGGTCACCGGACGGCGACCAACGGCTACGATCAGCTTGTCGAAGGTGATGTTCTGTTCGCCCTTGGCGTCGGTGTAGTTCACCACGACTTCGTCGCCGTTCACTTTGGAACCGGTGACGCGAGCGCCCAGCTTGATGTCCAGACCCTGTTTGGTCAGGGTTTTCAGCGCTTCCTTGGAAACGGCAGCGTCAGCGGCCATCAGGAAGGTGTCCAGCGCTTCGAGAACGGTGACTTCTGCACCCAGGCGGGACCAGACCGAACCCAGTTCCAGACCGATGACGCCAGCGCCGATCACGCCCAGACGTTTTGGTACGGATTGGAATTCCAGCGCGCCCGTCGAATCGACGATCACATTCTGGTCAACCGGAGCCGGTGGAATGTCGATCGGACGCGAGCCTGGGGCCAGAATCACGTTTTCGGCTTCGATGATTTCTACCGAACCGTCAGGTTTGGTGACTTCGACTTTTTTGCCGGCCAGCAGCTTGCCGTGACCCTGGATGGAGGTCACACCGTTGGCTTTGAACAGGGTCGCAACACCGGAAGTCAGACCCTTGACGATGTTGGCCTTGCGGCCGACCATCGCTGGCACGTCCATGGTTACGCCGGCGTGGTTGATCCCGTGGATCGCGAAGCCTTCTTTGGCTTCCTTGTATTTCCAGGAGCTGTCCAGCAGCGCCTTGGAAGGAATGCAACCGACGTTCAGGCAGGTACCGCCCAGAGCCAGCTTGTCTTCCTTGTCGGTGTACTTCTCGATGCAGGCCGTCGAAAGACCAAGCTGCGCGGCCTTGATAGCAGCCACGTAGCCGCCAGGGCCCGCGCCGATCACTACTACGTCAAATTTCTGAGTCATGAAAAAGGTTCCCTTTTAGCAGCAAGCTTCAAGCCGCAAGCTGCAAGCTCAAAGCCCACTCACTCGGCTTGAGCTGGGGGCTTGAAGCTTGAAGCTTGCAGCTGCTTTTTAGATATCCAACAGAAGACGAGCCGGGTCTTCCAGCAGGTTCTTGATGGTAACCAGGAAGGTCACAGCTTCTTTGCCATCGATCAGACGGTGATCGTAGGACAGCGCCAGGTACATCATCGGACGGATGACAACCTGACCGTTGATCGCCATAGGACGCTGCAGAATGTTGTGCATGCCCAGGATGGCCGCTTGCGGCGGGTTGACGATTGGGGTCGACATCATCGAACCGAAGGTACCACCGTTGGTGATGGTGAACGTACCACCGGTCATCTCGTCCATCGACAGTTTGCCGTCACGAGCCTTCTTGCCGAAGGTAGCGATGCCGCCTTCGATTTCAGCCAGGCTCATCAGTTCGGCGTTACGCAGAACCGGTACAACCAGGCCGCGGTCGCTGGAAACAGCCACACCGACGTCGGCGTAGCCGTGGTAAACGATGTCGGCACCGTCGATCGATGCGTTGACAGCCGGGAAGCGTTTCAGCGCTTCGGTGGCAGCCTTGACGAAGAACGACATGAAGCCCAGGCGCACGCCGTTGTGGGACTTCTCGAACAGGTCCTTGTACTTCGAACGCAAGGCCATGACTTCGGTCATGTCGACTTCGTTGAACGTGGTCAGCATTGCCATGTTCGACTGGGCTTCAACCAGACGCTCGGCAACCTTGGCACGCAGACGGGTCATCGGAACGCGTTTTTCGACGCGCTCGCCCGCAGCGAATACCGGAGCCGAAGCAGCCGGTGCGGCAGGC
>DQGF01000328.1:4957-5077 GCA_003525045.1 Pseudomonas sp.
TGCGGCAGGCTTGGCAGGTGCGGCAGCCGGAGCGGCTTTCTTGGCAGCAACCGCTGCAACCACGTCTTCCTTGGTCACACGACCGCCTTTGCCAGTACCGGCAACGGAAGCGATGTTGAT
>DQGF01000328.1:5453-5641 GCA_003525045.1 Pseudomonas sp.
GGAGCAGCAGCCTGTGCAGCGGCCGGAGCAGCGGCAGCGGCTGGAGCGGCAGCAGCGCCGCCGGCTTCGATGGAGCCCAGGATTTCGTCGGACAGAACGGTGTCGCCTTCGTTCTTGACGATAGCGCCCAGCACGCCGTCTGCGGTGGCCAACACTTCCAGTACGACTTTGTCGGTTTCGATGTCGAC
>DQGF01000328.1:5958-6455 GCA_003525045.1 Pseudomonas sp.
ATCAGGTCATCGCGCTTGACGGCGTCGCCCGGCTTTTTGTGCCAGGTGGCAACGGTGCCATCGGCAACCGATTCCGGGAAAGTGGGGGCTTTGATTTCGATAGCCATTATCTGTGGGTCCTTAAATTCGGTTTCAGGTGCGCGAAGGCGTTAAACAGTAAAGGCGTCTAGCAGCAGTTTTTCTTGCTGCTCAGCGTGCATCGATGCGTAACCACAAGCAGGTGCAGCAGAAGCATCACGGCCGGCGTACTCGAGTACGAGCGACTTGTTGTGATTGCCAACGATGCGACGCATGTGGTGTTGGCTGCAGTACCAGGCACCCTGGTTCATCGGCTCTTCCTGACACCAAACGATATGTTTGAGGTTGGTGTACGGAGCCAGGACTTCGTTCAAGTCGTCCTCAGGGAATGGGTACAGCTGCTCGATACGCACGACGGCGATGTCGTCACGACCTTCGGCACGGCGTTTTTCCAGCAGGTCGTAGTAGACCTTGCCGCT
>DQGF01000150.1:0-632 GCA_003525045.1 Pseudomonas sp.
GTTGGTTGACGAAAAAGGCTCAGGTGATCGAAAAAAAACCGTATCAGATGGATTTTATGGTGATCCATTAAAACACTTGTATTTAAGGTGAACATCGTGGCCAAAGTACCTTGCTGTCGGAAAGCCTCGACGATTACGTCACCGATACCAATCTGGTGCGTGTAGTCAACGTCTTTTTGTCGACGGCAAATTTAATATATTGCCGAGCAGCGTCCCTGTCGGATGTTCTTGATGCTTAAAAGCGAAACGTGGAGCGCAGCACCAGTATTTGCGAGTTGTTGCCGCCGGCGCTTTCGATCGCTGAACCGATGTCGTAGAACAAATAGTCGAGGTCAACGGAAACGTTAGCGGTGGGCGTCCAATTGGCGTTGGCCTGATACAGGGTGCCCAAGCGCTTTCCGCTGCTGGTGGTCGTTCCGGGCGCTGTGGTCATGCCTGGCAAATAGACGCCGTCATCGTTGCTTTCTCGCCAGGCAGCAAATACGCCCGGTTCGAAACGGAACTTGTTGAAGGGAGAGAACCTGAGTGTCGGGCCTACCAGAATGATGTTCGACAACGTTGTCAGGCTGGCCTGACCGTAAAAGGCGTTCTTGGGAAACAATGGGTCGAAAGTGCCGGCCTTGTGGTCGCCA
>DQGF01000150.1:902-1298 GCA_003525045.1 Pseudomonas sp.
CGTTCTTGGGAAACAACGGGTCGAAAGTACCGGCCTTGTGATCGCCGTCCTTATCACCGCTCGCGGCATCGACACGCAAACCCAGACGCGCTTTCCAGGGACCCGCAAAGGTATAACCGCTGTCGCTGGAAACCGCCCAGGCGTCGATGTCGGCGCTGGCCATATGGCCCACCTGCTTCATCAGATCCCAGCTCCAGTCGAATTTATTCCATGTGCCGAACAATCGCGTGCCGAAGGTGTAGCGATTGTCCTCTCCGGTAAAACCGTCCAGCTTGCGCTGCTCTGTTTCCAGGCCAAAGGCGTACAGATCGGCTTTCAACACGCTCGACAGGGGCAGGGTGCCATAGAGCCCGTAGAACGTTTGCTGATGATTACTTGGGTCGTTGAACGAGCCAT
>DQGF01000150.1:1597-1740 GCA_003525045.1 Pseudomonas sp.
TTGGGTCGTTCAACGAGCCATTGTCTCTGCTGACCACGGGTCGAGTGGCGAACGCATCCAGCTTGTAACCATCCTTTGCAATCCAGCTCAGGCGCACACCATCAAACACCTGCCGTATGTTGGGGATTTCGCGATAGGTCACC
>DQGF01000150.1:2031-2384 GCA_003525045.1 Pseudomonas sp.
GCGATAGGTCACCAGTACCTGATTGCCGTAAGCCATCTCCTGCCGACCGACCCGCGTTGTCAATGTGCCGCTCTGGTAATGAAGATTGCCGTCGATAAAGGCCTGTTGTATTTCATTACGGCTCTGATCGGAAGGGCTGGGCAAGTCCTTACCCCATGTCCGAGTATTTTGTAATTGGATAAAGGTGCGCAGGCTGTCGTCGAATAAGTGCAGGTCGACATGTACTTGCGCACGTTGCATTAAATAAGAGTCGTCCTTTACTCCGCGCAGGCCGAACACCGGTTGCTCCGCCGCATCGGCGCGATAACGCAGTTCCGCTCCTGTCTGCAGCCAGGCAGAGTCCGACAGGCGCT
>DQGF01000150.1:2675-5270 GCA_003525045.1 Pseudomonas sp.
GGGTCTGAAGCCAGGCAGAGTCTGACAGGCGCTGAAAACGCAATGCATCGAACGGGTCCGTGCGTTTTGCCGGGTTATCGAGAAAGCGATAATCCTCCACCCAGCGCGCAGGTCCCGGACGCAAAGGGCGGGATACCTCAAGGGGCGAGGGCGGCGTGGACTGAATCTCTTGGGCCTGAGCGGTCGAGAGGACCGTTAGGACGAGGGCCATCATGATCGGCAAGTGGAACGAGTAACGCTTCAGTGTAGTGCTGAACATCAGACGACTCCTGTTTTTTATTGTTCGGGGGGCAGGTAGACACGCGCGGGAATGCCTCAACATGAAGTTGAATTCGCGTCGATGTTGTTCCGGTTTAAACGTTTCGAAGCTTTGGAAAGACGCGCTCTGCGTTTGCGTTGAATAAAGAGTGGGTGGTTTTCAAGGGACGTAAATCCTTATTCATCCCTTGGCGAGCTTTCATTGAAGTTATCGAGTGGTCTCGTTCGTGTTTAAAGCGTGTTGCTGCCATATCGTCGACCGAGAAACAGTACGAGAAAACCGGCGATCAACATCGGCACGGCCATGGCATAGAAAACTGCCGAGGGTGACCAGCCCATACCCAAGGCTGCGCCGACCACGATGGGGCCAGTAATCCCGCCGATCCGCCCGATGCCCAATGCCCAACCGACTCCGGTCGAACGTATCGGCGCCGGGTAGAAAACCGCCGCCAGGGCGATGAGGCTTTTTTGCCCGCCGCTGATGCAGCAGCCTGCGAGGAAGTTGGCGGTCAACAGCATCCACAGCGGGCTTTTGAACGCCAGACCGGTCAATGCAACGCACACGAATCCGACGAGATAAAGAATGCCCAGGGTTTTGTATGCGCCCAACCGGTCCATGGAGGGTCCGGTAATGAACGCAGCCGCGATACCGCCCACGGTGGTCAGTGTGGTAGCCATCACCACGGTGCTCATTGGGTAGTTGAGCCCCGTCATGATTGATGGCAGCCAGCTTTGCAAGGCGTAGAACTCACCCAGGTTAATCGCGAACACCAGCCATAACAGTACAGTGCCCAATACCCGATCACGGGTGAACAGACTGGCGAGTGCTCCACGTTGCCCTTGCCCTTGCTCGAGGGCGTCGACGATGAATGTCGGCTTCTCCTGTCGTGCAACGGCTGGGTCTATTTTTCGGAAAATTTTCAGGATTCGCTCGGCTGCTACCTTGCGCTGGATCATGAACACCATGGATTCCGGCAGGAAACGAATCAGTACGGGTACCAGCATCAACGGCGCCAGGGCTCCGATCCAGAACATCGAGCGCCAGCCGTAGTGGGGGATGAACCAGTTCGCCACCAGGCCAGCCGCGATGAATCCGAGGGAGAAACCGCAGTAAATAGCCAGAACAAAGGTTGCACGAAAGCGTTTGGGGCTGTATTCGCCTGTCATGGCGATCGCGCTTGGGGCCGCGGCACCCAGGCCGACCCCCGTGATAAAGCGCAGGATCATCAGCTCGGTCACGTTGTTGGCCCATACCGATGCCAAGGTGCAAAGGCTGAAGACAATGGTGCTGACGATGATTGCTTTCTTATGCCCAAAGCGTTCGGACAGCGGGGTAAGCACCAGATAGCCAATCATTAAACCAGCGAGCGACGAAGAAAATATCGGTCCCAGCATATGCCTGGGCAGGTTCCATTCACTGGCTATATAAGGCGCCATGTAACTAATGGCCTGGGTATCGAAGCCATCGAGGAACATGACAAGGCCGCACAGAATGATGACCACGTACTGAAACGGACTTACGGGTCGTTCATCCACGAACTGCGGAAGCTGTAGGGGCTTTGATTCGGGCAACATGGTTTTTCCTCATGGCCATTTTGGCCTTTTTTGTTTTTATTGCGTGCACGCAGGCGGAGAAATAACCGCCTATGAAGGCGGCTGGATCTCTCCAGAGGGCACGAAGGCGTCGCAGAAGAACGCGTCGGGCAACAACTGGCCTTCGGCAGTCAGGTCATTGAGCGCCGCGGTTGTCATGACTGGATTACCGCAGGCATACACTTGATAGGCGCCCAGGTCGGGGTAATCCTCGAGAACTGCGCGGTGCACCCAACCGGTACGGCCGGACCAGCCGGGCTCGGGCTCGGAAAGCACCGGGGTGAAGCTGAACCCGGGCAGGCGCCTGGACCATAGTGCCGGCAGGTCCCCGAGGTACAGGTCGTCGCTGTTGCGTGCCCCCCAGAACAGGTGCATGGGTCTTGAGCCACCGCGTTTGATCTGGTCTTCGATGATGGATTTGAGCGGCGCCATGCCCGTACCGGTGCCCAGCAGGATGACCGGATGGTCGACCTCTTCGTCCAGTGAAAATTCGCCATAGGGCAGCTCGACGTTGAGCGTGTCGCCTTTTTTCAACCCCGCCAGCACGCCCTCGGAAAAGCGCCCTCCGGGAACATGGCGAATATGCAGTTGCACGCCATCGCTCTCATGCGGCGCATTGGCCATGGAGTAGTTACGGCTGTCGCCATCCTCCATCAACACTTTCAGGTATTGACCGGCCTGGAATTTGGCGCGCACACCCGAAGGGAAGCGTAGGTGCAGAACCACGACATCGGCGTTGGGGCG
>DQGF01000150.1:5650-6037 GCA_003525045.1 Pseudomonas sp.
TGAACGATGCGTTTGGGGGCGATTTCCACCGGCGAGCACGGGCGCGCCTGACACAGCAGCACCCCCGTGGCAGGCCCGCGTGCGATCCCTTGTCCGCGCACTTGCAATTCCCCGGCGATCAAGCCGCCTTCGCAGGTCGAGCACACGCCCTTGCGGCAGGAGTAGGGGATCGAAAACCCCGCCCGCTCGGCAGCATCCAGCACTGTCTCGTCGGGCTCGCAAGAAAAGACAATGTCCGATCCAGAGACTGTTACGTCGAACGTCATGCCAAAACCTCCTTGCTGGAAAGAGCCGCGCCACCTACCAGGCGCAACGCGCGGATCACCGCTTCGGGATCAGCGAGGTTTTTACCGGCGATATCGAATGCCGAGCCGTGGCCCACGCTGG
>DQGF01000150.1:6311-10265 GCA_003525045.1 Pseudomonas sp.
TACCGGCGATATCGAAAGCCGAGCCGTGGCCCACGCTGGAAAAGATCAGGCCGGCACCGATGGACAGCGCCGAAGCGGTACGCCCGGCCAGCAGTTTGATCGGGATGTGACCCTGGTCGTGATACATGGCAATAAAGGCGTCATAGCCATTTTGGCCGAGCATCAGATCGGCGCCGACCGGCCCATGGGCATCGATACCCGCCTGCCGCAGGCGCTCGACGGCCGGAACATTTATCTGCTGATCATCCCGACCGAACAGGCCGTTTTCACCCGCATGAGGATTGATGCCGAAGACGCCAATGCGCGGAGCATTGATGCCCAGCGCGTGGAGTGCAGAAACGGCTGCATGACCTGCGGCCACCACCAATTCGGGTGTCAGCCTGGCCAGTGAATCGGCCAGGCGCTCGTGCAAGGTGACGTGGACGATCCGCATCCCCGCACCGATCAGCATCAGAAACACACGGTCGGACTCGACGCCTACCAGTTTGGCCAGCAGGTTTGGGTAACCGGAAAAATCGATGCCGGCGGCATTGATCGCCGTCTCGGAATGCGGGCACGCGACAATGCCGCGTGCCCGGCCCAGGCTCAGACCCACCACTGCGGCAGACAAATAATCCACCGTGGCAGCACCTGCCGAGGCATTCACTTGCCCAGGCACGAAAGCCTCGGATGCCAGACTATGTACGGGCAGCATGTGGATCACTCCCGCTTCTGCCGGTGCGGTGCCGTCAGTCTCTTTGACTCGCAGGCCAACGTCCTGCGCATAGGCTTCGATGACAAACCGATCGCCGACAATGACCGGATTCAACTCGGGTTCGTTCTGCAGAGCCGCGACGGCTTTGACAGCGACTTCCGGGCCGATGCCGTTGGGGTCGCCGATGCTCAAGAGGATTCGCGATACCGGCAGGCTCATAGCGGCAGCGCCAGCAGCGTGTCGATGCGTGAGCTGTCGCACACCACGGTTCGTTCAGCCAACATGGCTGTTTCGCCGTCGACCCGGTAGCAATCGATATAGCGGCCGGAGACGAAGTTCTCGGTCGTGCCGTCGCGCATGATGCGCAGCACCAGGAATGCAGTCTCGCTGCGCACCAGGTTGCCGTTGCATTCCAGGATCACCGGCTGATTGAGCATATGGCGGTAGCTGTGCCGCTCGTAGATATTGGCGTCGCGCAAGGCGGATACCCGGTCAATCAACATTCCGCGGTTGTCGGCCCAAATCATGCCAGCGGGCAATCCTTGTCGGTAGTTATCGGCGGTGGTAACGGTATACAGGCACTTCTCCAGGAAAAACTCCGGCCATGCTTCAAGCGGGCCTTCATCGATGCAGCGGGCATATAGGGCTTGAGTCTGGCTGATCAGTGCAAAAATATTATGTGTCACGAATGATTCCCTCTTCATAGATCCATGGCTGCGCGATAGGCCTTCCAGAAACCGCGGATAGACGCTTCGGTAATCCGGCTATCACTCGATTCGGCGTCAATACCGCCCATTTCCAGCACCGCGCTGTGATTGGACGCGCCAGCGATGCCACGCTGGACAAAGCCGCCTACGCAACCATCTTCCATGGAGATATAGCCAGCGGGACCGACAAGGTTGGCCTGCTTCAGACGCGTCAGTCGTTGTTCGGGCGTGTCGTCTTCAAAGCCCAGGTAGGTCCAGTTGAGCTGAGTCGTTTCCACGCCCCGTGGCAGCACTTGGCGGACTGCGACCGAATTCTGGATCTGTTGCAGTACGAAGCAGGGGAAAATCGAAAGGATTTGCAGCGTGACGTCATCACCGACTTCACTGAAGCCTTCGAGCAAAGAGGGATCCTGCAACTGATAGGCGCTGTCGGAGCGGATGCTTTGTTCTGCATAGGAGGCATCGCGCTCCGCCTGACGTTCGGCTTCACGGTCGATGGCCGAGTAGCTGACGTGATGTCCGCCGCTCTCATCAACGATGATCGCGCCGCGTTGAGACAGGCGGTTGATCTCGAAGGTGGTGAAGAACAGATGCAGGATACTGGCGTGGTACGAGTCTTTGACGTTCTCGATGTACAACTTCCAGTTGTTGGGCAGCATCTGGGTGAAGCGGCCCAGAACCACTGGTTTGCGTCCGCCGAGAACGCGCTCAATACGGCTGAGGATTTCCTCCCCAAGGTACTCTTCGATATCGGGCACGTCATCGCTGAAGCTGCCGAACACCAGGCCGTGAACAGTCGCTACGCGCAGCTTGCGTGGGCCGTGTTGTTCCATGCAGAACGAAGGCGCCATGCCGCCATTGCCCTTGATGCCATCCTTGAAAGCGATGCCGGTCAGATCGCCTTGCAGGTTGTAACTCCAGGCGTGATACACGCAGGTGAAGTCTTTGGCTTTACCACTGTCCTCCAGGGCAAGGAGGGCGCCACGATGCGCGCAGCGATTCTCGAAGGCGTAGAGTTCGCCGTCGCTGTCGCGGGTCACGACAATCGAGGTCTCGCCAATGAAACTGGTCTTAAAGTCGCCGGGCTCGGGAATCTCAGCCTCGAGGCACAGATAATTCCAGTGAGGCCCCTGGAACAGCCGCGTCTGTTCATCCTTGTACACGACAGCGCTCTGAAAAGCCCAGTAGGGCACACGGGTCAATCCATTGGGCCACAGCGGGTTTTCAGGTACTCGATCAGTAATGATGTTCATTTTTTCTCCCGGATCAGGTCCTCATTGGCTGCAGAAAAATGTTCTTTCCGACAAGCACATGGTTGACATGAGGTTTTATTTTTGTTCGAATAGCGAACATTGTTTCATTTCTCGAACAATTAGAACGTTGGACAATTATGGTTGTCAAGAAAAATACGTCCGCTGATGGCGTAGCTGTGCGCGCGCCAGAAGGTATGTCAGGCCTGGCAAAGGGCCTTGCAATCATCGAAGTGTTTGGTTTGGAGCACTCGCAATTGACGGTGTCGGACGCGGCGGCACTGACCGACACCCCCCGTGCCGCACCCCGCCGATGCCTGCTCACGCTGGTGGATCTGGGCTATCTGACCCATGACGGCAAGCACTTCAGACCTACGCCTCGGTTCTTGCGACTCGGTGCGGCGTATCTGGATGCAGCGCCGCTACCGCAACTGGCACAGCCATATTTGGCGTCGGCCCGTGAAGCGCTCGGGGAATCGATTTCCTTGGCAGTATTCGAAGATGGCTGGTCGGTATTCGTCGCCCGTGCCGAGACGGCAAAAGTCGTGACTACCGGCGTACGCCTTGGTGCACGTCTACCGGCCTATGGCTCGGCAACGGGGCAGGTCTTGTTGGCGGGGTTGAGCGACGAAGAAGTACGCCGCTACCTGACTAATCCTCCGTCACCGACCACGGCTTACATGATCGTCGACCCGAAAGTGATCATGGACAGGATCGAGCAGGCACGGATCGAAGGGTTTGCTTTTACCGATGAAGAGCTCGAGTTGGGGATGCGTTCAATGGCGGTGCCGGTGAGAAATGCCCAAGGTAAAGTGGTCGCCGCCATGAGTGTCAGCACATTTACCGCACGTTTGACCCTTCAGGAATTACGCGATCAATGCCTGCCGGTGCTCCAGCAAAACGCTGCCTTGCTTGGGTGTATGCTTTGAATGCGCCAGTTACCCTGTAGTCAGAGTGCGAGGAAGAGAGCATAGGCGCACTCGCCGTGCGCGTGCGTGAGCGCAGGATGAGGCGAGGACGAGTATGCACTTGGCCTCGTTTGTGGTTGCCATAGACCAACATTGGATGTTCGACTATGCAGTCCTGACAGCTGCTACACGGGGTATGACCGCTCTTGGCCGATTTCTGCCGATCACGACGAGCCGGAGTCGACCTGAAGCAAGCGCGCAGCGATATCTATGAAACTATGAACCTGACCTATGGAGCGGGCAGTGATCCAGTGGCAGAGTAGGCTGGAAAAGACATCATCGACTCAGCCGGTGGATGCTCGTAGGTCGAGGACATTGCCTGTGATTGCACTGGG
>DQGF01000245.1:0-468 GCA_003525045.1 Pseudomonas sp.
ATGGGCGAGTTGCTCGACCCACGCAAAGACAAGGACTTTCCCGACGTCGACCCCATGGCCCGGGCCAATGCCCGTGGCGAATTCCTCGACCATATCGAACACTTGCCGGACGTGATCCTGGCCAACATCTACGCCCCCGACCGCATGGTGATCTGGTCGACCAACTCGGCATTGATAGGCACCACGATCCATGCCGATGGCGACCTGGATCAAGCCTTTACCACCAAGACCCCGGTGTCGGCCAGCTACCACAACGTCGATCACAACCGCATGGAACAGAAGTTCGTGACGCCCCCTGAATACATCTTCATCGAGAACTACATTCCGCTGTTCGATGCCGACGGCGACAAAGTCACCGCGATGGTCGAGATCTACAAGGAGCCCAAGGACCTGATCAGTCGCATGGAGCGCGGCCTGATATTGATCTGGCTGGCCACCGCCCTGGGCGGCGGGCTGATTTACCTGGGG
>DQGF01000245.1:789-913 GCA_003525045.1 Pseudomonas sp.
GGGCTGTACTGGATTGTGCGTCGGGCCGCGATCCTGCTGGCGGCGCAACAGCAGCAACTGATCACCAACGAAACCTTTGTCGCCCTGGGCGAGATGTCGTCGGCGGTGGCCCACAGCCTGCGCA
>DQGF01000245.1:1196-8093 GCA_003525045.1 Pseudomonas sp.
ACGGCGGTCGCCCACAGCCTGCGCAATCCATTGGCGACCATTCGCTCCAGCGCCGAACTGGCGCTGGAATTCGACAGTGGCGCGGCGCACAAGAACATCAACGACATCATCGGTCAGGTCGACCGCATGTCAAAGTGGGTGCGAGAGCTGCTGCAATCCTTGCGCCCGCTCAACGACGAGGCGGAACCGGTCAACCTGGTGGCGGCGTTGCACGACAGTCTGATGGCCTTCGAGCAGCAGATCGCCAAATCCGCTGTGCAGGTCGTGTTCGCGCCAACGCAAACGCCCATGGTGCTGAGCCAGCACGTGCAGTTGACGCAAATCCTCAACAGTTTGCTGGCCAATGCCCTGGAAGCCATGGACAAGGGCGGTACGCTGACCCTTACGCTGGAGTCGACCGATTCCCACGGCGTCTGCGTGGTGGTGAGCGATACCGGCAAAGGCATGAACGAAGAACAGCGCAACATGGCCTTCCGGCCGTTTTTCACCACCAAGCGCGGTGGCCTCGGTGTCGGGTTAGTCTTGGTCAAGCGGATCATGGAACGTTTCGGCGGCGCGGTGACCCTGGAAAGTTGCGAGGGCGAGGGGACGACTGTCCGTCTGTCATTCAAACGGCTTCCCTGAACATGGGCATGAACTTTCCCCGTTAGCGGGTGCCATTCCCCAACCGTTTTCCCGATCATGGCACTTTGATGTTGATAAGCCACTGTTTTGTCAGGTGTTAATGCTATGTAAAAACCTGTTACAAATCTGGCGAGCTACTTGCACATCACCATTATCCCTTCATGACTTCGAGGCGGCTGGTGATGGACAGTAGAGCGCGGTTCCCCTTCAAACGGTTTGGCTTCCTGACGCCTTTGAGCGTCCTGCTGACGATGACGCTGGGAACAGCGAGCCTTCATGCCAGCCCCATCGATGACGAACGACAGCCCGAACCGACCGACCCTTCGACGTATCACGACGAACCCGCTGATAAACCGGCAGCGCTCAACGCCATCCTGACGATGCCGGAGGCCAACGAAGACGCCTTCGATTTGCCCGACGGCGTCAAAGGCAGCCGCGACACCCCGCGCGAGGAAAACATCCTGCCACCCAAGGTGCAGACCAGTTTCAATTACCCCACCAATGGCAAGCCGAGCCCGCTGTTCGGCGCGCAGCCGTTCACTCAGCAATTGGTGTTGTTCGAAGAATTCGGCCCGGAAAAACTCGACCCCACCACACCGGCGGCGCCCTTGGGATTTCCACCCGCGGCGATCGGCCCGGCGCCTCAGCAGGACCCCAACAGTGCGGCCCGCAGTGCGCCACCCGGCGCGGCGCTCGATGCGTTCTTGCGCCAACCAGGACTGACGCCGTTCCCGAGCCAGTATTCCAACGTGGTCGACCGCAACCCGTGGCAGGCGCAGATCGAGTACTTCCTCAACCGCCACGTCGGCTCTGCCGCCGAAGGCCGTCCGCCAGGAAAGGGCTGGTCGCATCAGCGCTGGAACGAGTTCTACCCGCAAGCGGCCTACAAAACCGTGCAGACCGGTGCGCGAACCAACGGCGGCCTGCGCGACAGTCGCCAGATGCATGGCTACGCACTGGGTGAGTTCGGCCCCGGTGGCCTCTATCACAATACCGCCGGCGTACCGCTGACCGATGGCACGGCCAAGGGCGTCGATGCGCGTTTCCATCCCAACATGCCGGTGCAGAATCACAACTCGGTCTGGACCTTCGACGGCACCTTGCCTCCCAAATTGCTGATGGTGCGCTACGGCCAGCCGGTGCTGATGCGCCATTACAACGGCTTGCCCATCGATCCGTCGGCCAACATGGGCTTTGGCTTGCACACCATCAGCACCCACGAACACAACGGTCACGCACCGGCGGAAAGCGACGGTTACGCCAACGCGTTTTTCTTCCCGGGGCAGTATTACGACTATCGCTGGCCGATTCAGTTGGCCGGTTACGACAGCATCAATACCCGCGCCGAAGACCCGCGTGCGGCCTTCCCGTGTTCGCCTGGGGAAACCCTCTGGGTCAATGATATGAACCCCGGTCGCAAGACTTGCGACCACGGCACCATCAAGATCCGTGGCGACTGGCGCGAAACCATGAGCACCCACTGGTTCCACGATCACATGCTCGATTTCACCGCGCAGAATGTCTACAAGGGCAACGCGGCGATGATGAACTACTACAGCGCCCTGGACCGTGGCAACGAATCGGTGAACGACGGCGTCAACCTGCGTTTCCCCAGTGGCAGCGCCTTGCCGTGGGGTAATCGCGACTACGACGTCAACCTGGTGATTGCCGACAAGGCCTGGGATCAGGGCGGCCAACTCTGGTTCAACCCGTTCAACACCGATGGCTTTCTCGGCGATCAGATACTGGTGAACTGGCAGTGGAAACCGGCCCTGGACGTGCGCGCCCGCAGCTATCGGTTGCGTATCCTCAACGGCTCGGTGTCGCGTTACTTCAAGCTGGCCCTCGTGCGCGAGGTCAAGGGCAACGGCGGCGAATTCCCCGGCCCGAAAAACGCCGGGGTCTCCTACAGCCGGGTGCCGTTCCACATGATTGCCAACGACGGCAACATCATGGAACACAGCGTACCGTTCGACGGCAGCATGGACCTGGACGCCGATGGCAATAAACAGAATCACAATGCGATCCTGCCCACCCAGGGCATCGCCGAACGCTTCGACATCATCGTCAACTTCGCGAAAAACGGGATCAAGCCCGGAGACAAACTGTTCGTGGTCAATCTGCTGGCGCACGACGACGGCAAGGGCCCGAAGGAACCGATAGACCTGGCGGATGTGCTCTCGGAAAAATACCTGGCCGTGATCAAGCAAAGCAGCAAAGGCCCGCAGTGGGACAAGGGCGACCCGGCCGTGGGCAAAGTCTTGCAACTCAACGTCAAGGCCTACACCGGTCAGGACCTGGCCATGGACCCGGCAGCCTATGAGCCGGCCAAACCGGGCAAAGCCGAAGGCATGGTGATGATCCCGCTGAAGATCCATCGCGATAACGTCGCCGACAAGGCGTTGCTGGCCAAGGCCCGTCACCGCACCTTCACGTTCGGGCGTTCGGACGGCACCGACGAAGCGCCCTGGACGGTCAAGACCGATGGCGGTTTCGGTTTCCATATGGATCCGCGTCGCGTGAATGCTTCGACCCAGTTGGCCAGTGGTCCTACCGATGCCGGTGCCGCCGGTTTCGGCACCCTGGAAGTGTGGAACATCAAGGCCGGCGGCAAGGGCTGGAGCCACCCGGTGCATGTGCACTTCGAGGAGGGGATCATTTTGAGTCGCGGCGGCAAGGCACCGCCGGAATGGGAAAAATGGGCGCGCAAGGACGTCTATCGCATCGGCTCGGAAGACGATGGCCTGGACAGTGTCGAGTTCGCGATCAATTTCCGTGAATTCGCCGGGACGTACATGGAGCACTGTCACAATACCCAGCATGAAGACAACTCCATGCTGCTGCGCTGGGACATCGAGAAACCGGGGCAATTCCAGCTGATGCCGACGCCTTTGCCGAGTTGGGATGGCGTGCGTTACGTCAACTCCGCCGCACTGCCAACCTTCCGCACCGGCGATGGCTTAGGCCCGCAAGTGACGGTCAAGAAATGAATCGGGAGAGTGCCGACATGAACGGGCATACGCCGCGCTCCCGTGCCTTGGGCATGCACCTGGTACTGATGCTGGTCAGCTGTCTGCTGGCGACCCGGTTGCTGGTGGCTCACGAGGTGGTCGAGGCGCCCGCTGACCCCATGACTCCCTGGGGCGGCGGATATTTCCCCAATACCCTGCTGACCGACCAGGACGGTCGGCAGGTGCATTTCTTCGATGACCTGATCCGGAACAAGGTGGTGGTGATCAATTTCATCTTCACTGGCTGCAGCGATTCCTGCCCGCTGGAAACCGCGCGCCTGCGTCAGGTGCAACAGTTGCTTGGGGACCGGGTCGGCAAGGACATTTTCTTCTATTCCATCAGCATCGATCCGCTCAGCGACACGCCCCAGGTACTCAAAGCCTACGCGCAACGGTTCAAGGTCGGGCCGGGCTGGCAGTTTCTCACCGGCGACTTCGACGCTGTCGCCGAGCTGCGGCACAAGCTCGGGCTGTTCATCGAAGGCGTCGACAACGGACGCAACAAAGATCACAACTTGAGCCTGATCGTCGGCAACCAGACCACGGGCCGCTGGATGAAAGCTTCGCCCTTCGAGAGCCCGTGGATTCTGGCCGATCAGTTGGCCAATACCTTGCAGAACTGGAAGCAGCCCAGTGTCGAGCAAAGCTACGCCGATGCGCCCGAGATCCGCCCGCCAAGCAACGGCGAAGAGTTGTTTCGCACCCGCTGTGCCTCATGCCACAGCCTCGGCCCGCAGGACGGGCAAGGCATCGGCATGCGCAGCATCGGTCCCGACCTGATCGGCGTCACTCGCCAGCGGGATCCGGCCTGGCTGGCTCGCTGGATTCGCGAGCCGGACCGCATGCTGGCCGAAAAGGACCCGATCGCGATGGCATTGTTTGCGCGTTTCGACAAGATACCGATGCCCAACCTGCGTCTGGATGAGAACGCGGCGCAGTCCATTCTGGCTTTTTTGCAGGAAGAAACCGAACGGCAGCAGCCGTTAGAGGCGGTGCAAACGCACTAGCGGCTAAATAATATCAATGGCGCCATCAGTCTCGAACATTGCCACCTACACTGATTCGAAACACGGCTGAAAAGGCTCGATGCAAGCATCCAGGACCCACCCATGCAGATACTGGAACAACAAAAAACCGCTGCGTCGTTGCAGGCGCCGACAGCAGAACGCAAGGGCCGGCGCGGGCCGTTCAATTTGCTGCGCTGGTTTTCCTTAGGCAGCTTTTTCATCATCGCTGCCGTGGCGTTGGGACTCGGTTATATTTCCACGCGCTTCGTGGTCACCGAGAGCATTGAACGCGATTCCATGCTGACCGCGCAGTTCATTCAGGCCATGGGTGAGGCCGAAATCCGCCATGCTTCGATCAGCCCGAACAGAACCATGGGCGAAATGCTCGATCCGCGCCAGGACCACGCTTATCCCGACGTCGAACCGGCGACCCGAGCCGCCGCCCGCGTCGAGTTTCTCGATCATGTCGAGCATCTGCCGGACCTTCTGCTGGCCACGGTGTATGCCCAGGATCGCACCGTGGTCTGGTCGACCAACCCCGAGTTGATCGGCGTGCGCATTGAAGACGATGAAGAGCTGGATGAGTCCTTCGCCATGAAGGAGTCGGTGTCCACCAGCTACCACGAGATCGTCGAGGAGCGTCCCGAGCAGCGATTGTTGCGCGAGCCTGAATACCTGTTCATCGAGAATTACATCCCGATGTTCAATGCCGACAAAAGCCAAGTGATCGCCATGGTGGAAATCTACAAGGAACCGGTCGATCTGGTGGCGCGCATCCAGCGCGGTTTCAAGGTCATCTGGCTGGCGACCGTGCTCGGCGGCGCAGCGATTTACCTGGCGTTGTTCTGGATTGTGCGGCGTGCGGCCAAGCTGCTCGAGAGCCAGCAGACACAGCTGATCACCAACGAGACATTTGTTGCCCTGGGGGAGATGTCCTCGGCGGTGGCTCACAGCCTGCGCAATCCGTTGGCGAACATTCGCTCCAGCGCCGAACTGGCCCAGGACATCGCCAGCCTGAGCGCGCAGAAGAACATCGGCGACATTATCAATCAGGTCGATCGCATGTCGCGCTGGGTACGGGAGTTGCTGGTGTCATTGCGCCCGGTGAATGACGAGGGTGAAGCGGTGGAACTGGTGCTGGCGATCGACGACACCCTGAGTGCCTACGACGCGCTGATCAAACGCTGCGGTGTCCAAGTGCGTTTCACGCCGCACAGTTGTCCGCCGGTTGTCAGCCAGCAGGTATTGCTCACGCAGATTCTCAACAGCCTGTTCGCCAATGCCCTGGAAGCCATGCCCAAGGGCGGCGTGCTCAGTATCGACATCGAATCGCCGCAGCCCGGGCGGGTATGCATGACCCTGAGCGACACCGGTAAGGGCATGAACCAGCAGCAACAACAAATGGTGTTCAAGCCGTTTTTCACTACCAAACAGGGGGGGTTGGGCGTAGGCCTGGCCTTGGTCAAAAGAATAATGGAGCGTTTCGAAGGCTCGGTCGTACTGACCAGCCAGGAGCAGGAAGGAACCCGCGTCAGTCTCAACTTTATTGTGGCAAGGGGAGGGGAATATGGAGCACAGCATACTGCTGGTCGAGGATGATGAACTCCTCGCCGAGAATATTCAGACCTACCTGGAGCGCAAAGACTTCGAGGTAACAGTCTGTCACTCGGCTGAAGAAGCACTGGAGCAATTGAGTACCTTCGTCCCTGACGTGGTGCTGACCGACAATTCTCTACCGGGCATGAGTGGTCACGACCTGATCCAGAAGCTGCGCATCAGCGCGCCGGATCTGAAAGTGATCATGATGACCGGCTATGGCAACGTCGAAGATGCCGTGGCGGCGATGAAAGAGGGCGCGTTTCATTACGTCACCAAACCGGTGGCCCTGCCGGAGCTCAAGCTGTTGTTGGAAAAGGCCCTGGCCACCGAGCGGATGGAGCGCACGCTGCACTTTTATCAGGAGCGCGAAGCGCAGAAGTCCGGGGTGCAGGCATTGATCGGCGACTCGGCGCCCATGCAGTATTTGAAAAACACCATCGGCCAGTTGCTCGACGCCGAGCGGCGCATGGCCAACACCGATCTGCCGCCGGTACTGGTCGAAGGCGAGACCGGTACCGGCAAGGAACTGGTGGCTCGGGCGCTGCACTTCGACGGTCCGCGCAGCAAAGGCCCGTTCATAGAATTCAACTGCGCGTCGATCCCTTCCAACCTGGTGGAGTCGGAACTGTTCGGTCACGAGAAGGGCGCCTTCACCG
>DQGF01000245.1:8456-8590 GCA_003525045.1 Pseudomonas sp.
ACGCTGTTTCTCGATGAAGTCGGTGAAATGGACCTGTTGCTGCAAGCCAAATTGCTGAAGCTGCTGGAAGACCGGACCATTCGCCGGGTCGGTTCGGTGAAGGAGCGCAAAGTCGATTTGCGGGTGATCAGCGC
>DQGF01000245.1:8889-9117 GCA_003525045.1 Pseudomonas sp.
GTCGATTTGCGGGTGATCAGCGCCACCAACTGCAACCTCGAACAAATGGTCCAGCAGGGCAAGTTCCGCCGCGACCTGTTCTTCCGCTTGCGCATCATCTCGATCAAGGTGCCGCGGCTGTACGCCCGTGGCGAAGACATCCTGGTGCTGGCCCGGCATTTCCTGGCGATCCATGGCAAACGCTATGGCAAGCCGCACCTGCATTTCAGCGACCAGGCCGAAGAGCTG
>DQGF01000075.1:0-4412 GCA_003525045.1 Pseudomonas sp.
GCGAGCCTGCTCGCGAAGAGGCCCTCAAGGCCTGCACAAAACTTACTGAAGGAATAGCGCCATGCAAGACTGGCAACGTTCGGTGATCTACCAGATCTACCCGAAAAGTTTTCACAGCCACGCCGGCAACCCCACGGGCGATTTGCTCGGTGTCGTGGCCAAGCTCGACTACCTGCACTGGCTGGGTGTCGATTGCCTGTGGATCACGCCGTTCCTGCGTTCGCCCCAGCGCGACAACGGTTACGACATCAGTGATTACTACGCCATCGATCCGAGCTACGGGACCATGGCCGATTGCGAGTTGCTGATCGCCGAGGCGGGTAAGCGCGGGATCAAGCTGATGCTCGATATCGTGGTCAACCACACCTCCATCGAGCACAGCTGGTTCCAGCAGGCCCGCAGCAGCCTCGACAACCCGTACCGCGACTTCTATATCTGGCGCGACCAGCCGAATAACTGGGAATCCAAGTTCGGTGGCTCGGCCTGGGAATACGAGGCGCAGACCGGTCAGTACTTTCTGCACCTGTTCGACCACACCCAGGCCGACCTGAACTGGGACAACCCCAAGGTGCGCGCCGAGGTCTTCAAGATGATGCGTTTCTGGCGGGACAAAGGCGTGGGGGGGGTCCGTCTGGACGTGATCAACCTGATCTCGAAACCGGCGGACTTCCCCGATGACGAGAGCGACGGCCGGCGCTTCTACACCGACGGCCCGAACGTCCATCAATACCTGCAGCAAATGCACCGCGAAGTATTCGAAGGCCATGACCTGATTAACGTCGGCGAGATGTCGTCCACCAGCCTGGAACACTGCATTCGCTACTCGCGGCCGCAATCGAAAGAGCTGTCGATGACCTTCAACTTCCATCACCTGAAGGTCGATTACCCGAACCTGCAGAAGTGGATTCGCGCCGACTTCGACTTCCTCGAACTCAAGCGCATCCTCTCCGACTGGCAGACCGGCATGCAGGCCGGCGGTGGCTGGAATGCGCTGTTCTGGTGTAACCACGACCAACCACGGGTGGTTTCGCGGTTTGGCCATGACGGCGAATTTCGCGTGATGTCGGCGAAGATGCTCGGCACCGCGCTGCATTTCCTCCAGGGCACGCCATTCGTGTATCAGGGCGAAGAGCTGGGCATGACCAATCCGGGCTTCGATCACATCGATCAGTACCGCGATGTCGAGACGCTGAACATCTTCCGGCTCAAGCGCGAGGCGGGTGCCAGTGACGCCGACAACATGGCGGCGATCATGCAGAAATCCCGGGACAACGGCCGTACGCCGATGCACTGGAACGCCGGGCCGAACGCCGGTTTCAGTGCGGTCGAACCCTGGATCGGCGTGCCGGCCAACGCGGCACAGATCAACGTCGCCACCCAACTTGAAGACCCAGACTCCGTGCTGCATCACTACCGTCAACTGATCGCCTTGCGTCGCACGGAAGCGCTGATATCCGACGGCGTATACCGGCAATTGTTGCCTGAACACAGGCAAATCTGGGCCTATGTGCGTGAAGGACATGGCGAGCGTTTGCTGGTGCTGAACAACTTCTACGGCACGCCATGCGAGGTCCTGTTGCCGGATGCAGTGATCAGCGAGGCGATGGCCCAACGTCTGGTTATCAGCAACTACCCGGACTGTCCGCCGCGACATCGGCAGGTCTCTTTGCGGCCATATGAGTCGCTGGTTTTGCACCTGACCGACTGATCGACCACTAGAAAAACACCGACTTAAAAACACGCAGAACGCTGCGCGGGGGATTTTTGCGCGTCGATTTTGTGGCTGCACACAATAAAAATAATGGGGTGGTTCTTGAAAACAACAATAAGTCGCAGTCTTGTCATCGCGAGCGTATGTCTGGCATTGCCACTGTCGGCGCAGGCCCTGGAGTTTGGCGGTTACTTGCGCAGCGGCGTCGGCACTTCGCTCAACAGCAGTTCCCAGTCGTGTTTCCAGTTGCCGGGCGCACAGACCAAATATCGCTTGGGTAACGAATGTGAGCAGTATGGGGAGCTGGAGCTGCGCCAGGATGTGTACACATTCGATGACGCTTCGGTGCTCAGCGTCGACGGCATGGCCTCACTGTATAACCAGTACGATCGCCGCCTGACGTTCAAGGGCGATAACGGTTCGGTACGCCTGCCGCAGCTGTACGCGCAATGGTCGAACATGCCCAGCCTCAATGGCGGTTCGCTGTGGGCCGGTCGGCGTTATTACAAACGGAACGATATCCATATTTCCGACTTCTACTACTGGAACCAGAGCGCCACCGGCGGCGGTATCGAGGACGTGTCGCTCGGCGACCTGAAATACAGCTATGCCTTCTCGCGCAAGGACAACCTGTACCAGAAGGACTACATCAACCGCCACGATTTCAATGTCGCCGGCTTCGACACCAATCCCGGCGGTGAACTGGAGTTTGGACTGAGCTACATCGACAAACCTGACAGTCGCGACGCACACCGTGGCTGGGCGATCACCACTCAGCATGTGCAAAAAGGATTTCTGGGCGGCAAGAACAAACTGGCCTTCCAGTACGGCGAAGGTCCCGGCACGGGGTTGGGTTATACCGGTAACGTGAAGCTGGACGACAGCAACAAAAGCTACCGTGTGGTGGAGTTCTTCGACTGGCAACTGACGCCGCGGTTTGGCGGGCAAGTCCAGGCGGTTTACCAGAAAGACATTCGTGCGCACGGCAGGGATCAGAACTGGATGTCCCTCGGTGTTCGTCCGGCCTACGCGATCACCGAGCAGTTCAAACTGGTGACCGAACTGGGGCACGACCAAGTGGACGCCACGGGCGGCACGCGCAAGCTGAGCAAGTTCACCTTCGCCCCGACCTGGTCGCCCAAGGGACCGGAATTCTGGGCGCGCCCCGAGGTGCGTCTGTATTACACCTATGCCAGCTGGAACGAGGCGGCCAAACGGGCGGCCAATGCGCTGGCGAAGGGCTCGGCGTTGTCGGACACCGGCGCCTTTGGCACGGCGCGGCACGGTGCGAATGTCGGATTGCAGGTCGAGTACTGGTGGAAATAAGCGATGCTGTCGGAGCCTCGCGCTCCATCGGCACTTCAAAGAATAAAACAGCAGGTGAAGTCATGGTCACACCCCAACAATTGCAACTGCTGGCACCTTTGTCCGGCGTGCTGATGCCCCTGGACCAGGTGCCGGATCCGGTATTCTCGAGTCGCGTGATTGGCGACGGCCTGTGCATCGATCCGACCTCGCAAACCCTGAGCGCACCGCTGGCCGGGGTGATCAGCAATGTTCCCGCCAGTGGGCATGCCATCAGCATCACCGACGACAATGGCGTTCAGGTGTTGATGCACATCGGGCTCGACACCGTGAACCTGGCCGGCAAGGGTTTCACCCGGTTGGTGGAAGAAGGCCAGCGGGTGGAGGCGGGGCAGGCGCTGATCGAGTTCGACGCCGATTACATCGCCTTGAACGCCCGCAGTTTGTTGACCTTGATGTTGGTGGTCAGCGGTGAACCCTTCACCTGGTTAGTGCCGGAAACGGGCAGGGTGGAAGGAGGCCAGCCGCTGCTGAGCTTGCATCCCGTCGAGCAGATTTCCGATGAACCGGTGCCGGAAGAGGGCGAGGCGCTGTTCTCCAAACCCGTGACACTGGCCAACCCGAACGGCTTGCATGCCCGTCCTGCCGCGGTGTTCGCCCAGGCTGCCAAAGGTTTTTCGGCAAGCGTTTACCTGCATAAACAGCAGGAGCGCGCGAACGCCAAATCCCTGGTAGCGATCATGGCGTTGCAGACGGCCTTTGGCGACATCGTGCAGGTCAGTGCGGCGGGCCCGGATGCGGAAGAGGCGATCAGCACGCTGGGCGCATTGCTGACCGCAGGCTGTGGGGAAACTGTGGTGGCGCCAGCACCAGTCGAGGCGCTCGAGCCTTCATCGTTGAAGGTGTTGCGCGGCGTGTGTGCATCATCGGGTTCGGCCTTTGGCCAGGTGGTGCAGATCGTCGAGCAGACGCTCAAGGTCAGCGAGCCCGGCATCGGAGCGCAGGTTGAACGCGAGCATCTATCCCAGGCCTTGGCTGAGGCGAATCTGGCCTTGCAGCAATTGCGTGACCAGGCCACCGGGGATGCTCAGGCCGAGATCTTCAAGGCCCATCAGGAGCTGCTCGCAGACCCGAGTCTGCTGGATCAGGCCGATGCGCTGATCAGTCAAGGCAAAAGCGCGGCGTTTGCCTGGCGCGGAGCGACCGAGGCGACGGCAGCCTTGTTCAAGGGCCTGGGCAGTGCATTGCTGGCCGAACGGGCGGCAGACTTGGCGGACGTCGGTCAGCGGGTGCTCAAGCTGATACTCGGCGTGCAGGATCAGGCGATTGAACTGCCCGAAGGGTCGATCCTGATCGCCGATCAACTGACACCTTCCCAGACCGCCGGGCTTGATAC
>DQGF01000075.1:4701-4988 GCA_003525045.1 Pseudomonas sp.
CCTTCCCAGATCGCCGGGCTTGATACCCGCAAGGTTCTGGGTTTCGTCACGGTTGGTGGGGGGGCCACCAGTCACGTCGCGATTCTCGCACGGGCGGCCGGTTTGCCGTCGATCTGTGGGTTGCCGGTTCAGGTACTGACGCTGAGAAATGGCAGCCTGGTGTTGCTCAACGCCGACAAGGGCGAGCTGCACCTGGACCCGGAACTGGCGGCGATCGAGCAATTGCAGGTCAATCGTCAGCGCCAGGAGCAACGCCAGCAACATGAACTGGCGCACGCAACGCTGGC
>DQGF01000075.1:5279-5805 GCA_003525045.1 Pseudomonas sp.
ACTGGCGCACGCAACGCTGGCCGCCTGCACCCGGGATGGCCATCACGTCGAAGTATCGGCCAACGTCGCCTCGCTGGGCGAGACCGAGCAGGCCATGTCCTTGGGCGGTGAGGGCGTCGGTCTGTTGCGTTCCGAGTTTCTTTATCTGGATCGCCACCACGCACCGAGCCATGAAGAACAGGCATCCACCTACAGCGCCATCGCTCGTGCCCTGGGGCCATCACGCAGTCTGGTGGTGCGTACCCTGGATGTCGGCGGCGATAAACCGCTGGCCTACGTACCGATGGACAGCGAAACCAACCCGTTCCTCGGCATGCGCGGGATTCGCCTGTGCCTGGAGCGCCCGCAGCTGTTGCGCGACCAGTTCAAGGCCATTCTGCGCAGCGCCGGGTTTGCTCATCTGCACATCATGCTGCCGATGGTCACGCAGCTGTCGGAGTTGCGACTGGCCCGCAAGCTGCTGGAAGAAGAGGCACTGGCATTGGGTCTCAGCGAACTGCCGAAACTGGGGATCATGATCGAAGTG
>DQGF01000259.1:0-1415 GCA_003525045.1 Pseudomonas sp.
GCCGATTCCCCATTGGCTTGCGGGTCGTTATGGCTTGAAGCGCGTTTATAAAGCCGCTTTAGCCGTCTTCGTCCTTGGCTTGCTACTCGCAACTGAGGCAACGACGCCCCTGGAGTTCGTCGGTGCGCGCATCGTTCAAGGCGCTGCGAGTGGCGTGCTGGCCCCGCTGTCGATGGCGATTGCCATGGAGACATTAGCCCCGGCGCGGCGTTCGAAGTTCGGCACGGTGTGGACGGCAATCGTGCTGTTCGGTATCGCCAGCGGCCCGAGTATCGGTGGATGGGTCAGCGAACATTTCGGATGGCGCCCGATGTTTTACATCAGCGTGCCTTTATCGGCGTTTATCTTCCTGGTGATGGCGTTGTTGCTGGGGGAGAAAAAAGCCGAGAAAAGTCCGTCTTTCGACTTCTTTGGCTTCGGCACTTTCACCTTGGGTTTGATCAGCCTGCAAATGCTGCTCGACCGAGGTGAGCGCCTGGACTGGTTTGCCTCGACCGAGATCTGCCTGGAAGCGATGGCCTGCGCGCTGGGACTCTATCTGTTCGTGGTCCATGTGCTGACGGCGAAGGTGCATTTCCTCAACAAAAGTTTGTTCAGGGACCGCAACTTCGTGCTGTCGACGATCATCTTTTTCGCACTCGGTTTCGTGCTGCTGTCGACCATGGCACTGACGGCGCCGATGCTCGATGAGCTGCTCGGATTTCCACCCGACACCACCGGCTTTCTAACGATACCGCGAGGCGTGGGACTCGTAGGCACGTTCATTCTGATGGGGCGTCTGTCCGATCGCATCGACTACCGGCCGTTCGTTGCGGCGGGCATCACGCTGGTGATTTATGCCAACTGGCGGATGCTGGGCTATTCGCCATTGATGGACAGTTGGCCGGTGGCGGTAGCCGGGGCCATCCAAGGCGTTGGCCTCGGTGTGTTGATGCCGGCGATCAGCAAGGTGGCGTTCAGCACGCTCGACCCCAAGTTCCGTGCGGAAGGTACCGGCTTGTTCAATCTGGTCCGGGTTTACGGAAGCACGATCGGCGTTGCGATCGTGCAAATTTTCTTCTTCAACAACACCCAGGCGATGCACGTGGCGCTGGCCAGCAATCTGACGCCTTACCGCGGCGCTGCGCATTCCGCGTCCCTGCAAACCCTGGAGGGACTCAACGAAATGATCACTCACCAGGCTGCTTTTATCGCTGTTATCGACCAGTTCAAGATTCTGATGTTGGCAATGGTGGTGGTGTGTCCGCTGGTTGTGTTTCTTCGCAAACCCGTTCTGGCCAACTAGTTTTCGTGGAGTCTGCCCAATGAAATCCAATGCGCGCGTAATCAACAGACAGTTGTTCCAGACGATGGTCGCTGCAGTGTCGGCGCTCATGCTCCTGTGTGCCTGCACCGTCGGCCCTGACTTTCAGATG
>DQGF01000259.1:1711-6798 GCA_003525045.1 Pseudomonas sp.
TCGGCCCTGACTTTCAGATGCCGCCGGCAAGCCTGTCGCAGCACTACGATCAACAGGCCGAGCAGCGCCTCGGCGAGGGTGGCAACCAGGTCGGTGAACAACACATTGCCCTTGGCCAGAAGGTCCGCGGGGACTGGTGGTCGGCCTTTCAGTCGCCAAAGCTCGACAAGGTGGTACGTCGCGCCATCGACGGCAATCTTGAGCTGGTGGCGGCGGACGCCACCATTCGGCAAGCGGCGTCCTCCGTCGCGGCTGCAGAGGGCGCGCTGTATCCGCAGGTCGATTTCGCCGCTCAGGCGGGCCGTCAACGGGTGCACAATGCGCCCGAGCCAGCTGTTTCCAATTTCTATGCGATCGGGCCGCGGGTCGGCTTCGACCTTGATGCCTTTGGCGGGAACAAGCGGCGGGTCGAACAGCAGCAAGCGTTTACCGAGCTGCAAAAGCATCGATACGAAGCGGCGTACCTGACCCTGACGGGCGATGTCGCGAGCCAGGCATTATTGGTTGCTTCAGCCAACGCGCAAATGCAAGCCGTCGAAAAGCTGCTGGCCAACGACGCGAAGAATCTCCAGCTGGTGCGCATGGCACACCTCAATGGCAGCACCACGCAGATCGATGTTTCGCTGGCCGAGACCCGGCTCGCCCAGGACCGCACGCTGCTGCCGCCCCTCGCTCAGCAGCGGGATTCGGCGCGCCACGCACTGTCGATCTTGACGGGTAAAGGTCCTGCTGACTGGATCGCGCCGGACTTCGAGCTTGCCGAGTTTGTCTTGCCATCGAACGTGCCCGTCAGTTTGCCTTCGGCAATGGCTCAAGATCGGCCGGATATACGACAGGCAGAGGCCGAGCTGCACATGGCCAGCGCCGCGGTTGGCGTCGCGACGGCGAACCTGTATCCCCATGTCGAGCTTTCCGCGTTTCTGGCGCAGTCGGCTTCCGGCAATGGCGGTGCTGCGCTCTGGGGCTTCGCGGCGGGGCTGGCCGGTCCGATCTTTGATGGTGGCACGCTCAAAGCCGAACGTCAGGCCGCAGTCGACGGCTACAAGGCAACGCTCGCCGGCTACCAGCAGACCGTCATTCAATCATTCGGTCAGGTCGCGGACACGCTGCAGGCGATCAACCATGACGCCGAACAAAACCTGGCGCAGGAGCAGGCGTTACGCGCGGCCGAAAGCAGTTTTCGCTTGAACCAGCAAGCCTACGCGCAAGGCGAGAACAGTATTCTCCAGGTGCTGGAAGCGGAGCGTGCCTATGAGCAGGCGTTGCTGGGGCAAATCAGAGTGAAGACCGCGCAGTACCTCGACACGGTGCGGCTGTACGTAGCACTCGGCGGCAATTCCATCGGTGTATTCGAACAACGGGTTGCCGCTCGCGAAGAACCGAAACGTTCATATCAATAGCCGCTGCGGCCCCTGAGAATGGAGTAGAGACATGTCATTTTACGAAGCCTTTCACGATGAACTGCGCGATACCAGATTCCCTCTTGTGCACGGATCAGGCGAGATGCCGGCCGTTGGATTTGGCACATTGTTCCGCGACCTCTCGGTCACCACCCAAGCGGTCAAGGACGCGCTGCAAACAGGCTTTCGCCATTTCGATTGTGCAGAACGCTATCGCAATGAGGACCAGGTCGGCGTTGCCATAAAGGAAATGATAGAGGCAGGGAAGATCCGCCGGGAGGAGGTGTTCATTACCACGAAACTGTGGAACACCAACCATCGTCCCGAGCGAGTCGAACCTGCTTTTTCAGCCAGTTGCCGACGGCTTCAAGTGGACTACATCGACTGCTATCTGATCCATACGCCCTTTGCTTTTCAACCCGGCGAGAACCAGGACCCAAGAGACGAGCAAGGACGTGTCATCTACGACCGAGGGGTGACGTTAATCGACACCTGGCGGGCGCTTGAGCGCCTGGTGGATGAAGGCCGCTGCAAGTCCATCGGTTTATCTGATATCACCCTGGAGGCTTTGCAAGAGATTGTGGCCGTAGCCCGGATCAAACCCGCGGTGGTGCAGATTGAATCCCACCCTTATCTGCCTGAATGGGAGCTGCTGGAGTTTTGCCAGCAGCACGCAATTATCGTCCTTGCGTTTGCGCCACTCGGGCATGGCATGGTGCCGAACGTGCTGGAAGATGGGGTGATAGCAGGGATCGCCCGGCGCTTGCGCAAGACCCCGGCGCAAGTTGCATTGGCCTGGTCGGTACAGCGTGGAGTCGCTTTTCTGACCACCTCTGCAACACTGAGCCATATTCAGGAAAACTTTGATATTTCTACACTGCCTCACCGGGCAATGCATGAAATCAAGACCGACATTACGACCAGGGTACGCTTCAACTCGGTAGTCGAAACCGGTGTACCTGGATTCATTGCGCGGAAAACGTGATACACGATGAAGGGGCGGTCTTATGCAGGACCGCTTCTTTTTTTCATGTGAAAGCTTGGGCTGAGGTAGGGCGATGGACGTTTTCCAAACCATGCGTTTTTTTGTAGCGGTCGTCCAGAGCGGCAGTTTCACGGCGGCGGCCGAGCTAATGGACACCAACACCACCAACGTTTCCAAAGCCGTTTCCAGTCTGGAAGCCAGGTTGCAGACCCGCCTGATCAACCGGACGACCCGACGCCTGGCATTGACTGAAGCCGGTCTGCGTTATCTGCAACGCTGCGAGAGAATTCTTGACGAGGTACGTGAGGCCGATGAGGAAGCGGGTACTGCTCAGACCCTGCCCGTCGGCAGGCTGAAAATTCATGCGATGTCAGCCATTGGCAATCACTACGTGATCGATGCCATTGCCAAATACAGAGAGATTTATCCCTCGGTGATGTTTGATCTGACACTGACCAATCGGCTACCGGATTTGCTGGAGGAGGGTTATGACATGTCGATTGTTCTGGCGCGGGATTTGCCCGATTCGGGATTTGTCGCTCAGCGGCTCGGCATCACGTACAGCATTCTCTGCGCTTCGCCTGGGTACTTGAAGAAACGTGGAATCCCTGAGTCTCCAGGTGCTCTTGGCGACCATGATTGCTTGAGGATTGTGAATACGGTGATGCCCGTTGAGAACTGGGCATTCGAGGGACCGAAAGGGGTAGAAACAGTCAACGTGGCAGTGTCGCCGTTTCACATCAATACCGCCGATGGCATGACGGTCGCGATAAAAAATGGGATGGGTATTGGCATTCAACCTATTGCTTCTGCAGTCGATGGCCTCAAGGCCGGCAACTTGATTCGCGTACTGCCGGAATATCATCTTGAAGAGTTGAATCTGTTTGCCATCTACCCGTCACGCAAATTCGTCGATGCAAAAATAAAGACATGGGTGGATTTTCTTAAAAACTCCGTTCCAGGCCTGTTGGCAGCCGATGAAAAAATCGTAGGCTCGCCAAAAAAACGATAATAAATGTGCAGTTTCTGACCTCGCAGACATGGAGTGTCGACCCTCCATCTTCCGCACCGTACTCAACCGTTGGAACATCCAGTGCCCATGACTTGATACTGCATTACATGACGTTGGCCGTGGGAGTCTTCATAGGTCATTTGAGCCGGGACCGGCCCGCACTGATCCGGAATATCGGTCACTGTAATGACTTTGTCGATATCGAGTTTTGTTCCGTAAGTGTAATTTTCAATCGGCGTCTTGCTGGTGCTGTCGGTTGAATGGCTCTCGTCTGCATGGGCCTGTACGCCGACAGCACCAAGAACGAGAAGAAGCGCAATTCTGGAGATTTTCATGATAGTCACCGTGTCGTTATGGATTACTCGGCGATCGAGATGAATGAAATCACATCGAACTTCGGAGTTTTTACCTTGCGAGCCAGTTGATGCTTATTGCATTAGCTCACTGGGTAGACACGATGCTAAGTGTTCCCCCTTGCCACAAATAGCGGGCCACTGGACAAACACTATTGCCGGATTTCGCATGAATGGGGGTTTCGACGTTTTGATTCCTGAACGAGCGGGAGGGCTGGCCCTCCCGCTACGTATCAGCCGCGGTAGACCGGGAAGTCACTGCACATCGCGGCAGCCAGTCTGGCGACCTGAGCCTCGACATCGGCATCGCCGAGGTGATCGAGGATGTCGCAGATCCAACCCGCCAGCTCGATGCTCTGGGCCTCCTTGAAACCACGGCTGGTGATTGCCGGGGTGCCGATGCGCAGGCCGGAGGTCACAAACGGCGATTGCGGATCGTTCGGTACGGCATTCTTGTTCACGGTGATACCGGCGCGGCCGAGGGCGGCGTCGGCGTCTTTGCCGGTCAGTCCCTGACGAATCAGGCTGACCAGGAACAAGTGGTTGTCGGTGCCGCCGGACACCACATCGTAGCCTCGGTCGATAAAGACCTTGGCCATCGCCTGGGCGTTGCGGATCACTTGCGCCTGATAGGTCTTGAAGGCGGGCTCCAGCGCTTCCTTGAAGCACACGGCCTTGGCGGCGATCACGTGCATCAGCGGTCCGCCCTGGCCTCCGGGGAACACCGCGGCGTTGAGTTTTTTCTCCAGTTCCGGATTGGACCTGGCCAGGATCAAGCCACCCCGTGGGCCGCGCAGGGTCTTGTGGGTCGTGGTGGTGACCACATCGGCGTACGGCAGCGGGTTCGGGTACAGACCGGTCGCTACCAGCCCGGCGACGTGGGCCATGTCGACGAACAGATAAGCACCGACTTTGTCGGCGATCTGACGGAAGCGCGGAAAGTCCAGGGTCTTCGAATAGGCGGAGAACCCGGCGATGAGCATCTTCGGCTGGTGCTCGACGGCCAGGCGCTCGACTTCGTCGTAATCGATCAGCCCGGTCGAGGTGTCGATACCGTACTGCACAGCATTGTAGAGCTTGCCGGAAAAGCTGACCTTGGCGCCGTGGGTCAAATGGCCGCCGTGGGCCAGGCTCATGCCCAGCACGGTATCACCGGCTTGCAGCAACGCCAGATACACCGCCGCGTTGGCCTGGCTGCCGGAGTGCGGCTGAACGTTGGCGTAATCGGCGCCGAACAGCTGTTTGGCGCGGTCGATGGCCAGTTGCTCGACCACGTCGACGTGTTCGCAGCCACCGTAATAACGCTTGCCGGGATAGCCTTCGGCGTACTTGTTGGT
>DQGF01000259.1:7141-7323 GCA_003525045.1 Pseudomonas sp.
CCCGTTGGCTGGTATAGTTTTCCGAGGCGATCAATTCGATATGGTGCTCTTGCCGCGCGTCCTCGGCGTTCATCGCCGCCAGCAGTTCGTCGTCGTAGCCTTTGATCTGGTCGTGCTTGCTGAACATGGTGGAGTCCTGTTCTCAGGGTGATGTAGACCCCCCGTAGGAGCTGCCGCAGGCT
>DQGF01000342.1:0-155 GCA_003525045.1 Pseudomonas sp.
CGCAGGTCGAGGATGCATTCGTGTGCCACCAGGCCGTTGCTGCCGGTATACAGCACTGGGTAGTGCT
This sequence comes from Pseudomonas sp., assembly GCA_003525045.1. GTDB lineage: Bacteria > Pseudomonadota > Gammaproteobacteria > Pseudomonadales > Pseudomonadaceae > Aquipseudomonas. The sequence goes on from DQGF01000342.1 coordinate 68, forward strand.
CTTCGAGGCGACGGGAAATGTAGTTGGCATTCAGGATCGCCAGTTGCGAAGCACGCTTGAGACCGGCGCCACCCATCATCCGAATGTA
>DQGF01000342.1:483-641 GCA_003525045.1 Pseudomonas sp.
ATCGGCAGAATGCTCGCGCTGCCGAACGGTGCGGCGCAAACCGCGCCTTCCTTGCGTGCCATCTGCGCATGACCCGGCAGGAACGGGGTCAGGTGCGACTTGACGCCAATCGGGCCGACGCCCGGGCCGCCACCACCGTGGGGAATGCAGAAGGTCTT
>DQGF01000342.1:926-3827 GCA_003525045.1 Pseudomonas sp.
ATGCAGAAGGTCTTGTGCAGGTTCAGGTGCGACACGTCGCCGCCGAACTTGCCTGGTGCGCAGAGGCCGACCATCGCGTTCATGTTGGCGCCGTCGATGTACACCTGGCCGCCGTTGTCATGAATGATGCCGCAGATTTCGCGGATGCCTTCTTCGAACACGCCGTGGGTCGAGGGGTAGGTGATCATCAATGCCGCGAGATGCTCGCGGTGCTCGATGGCCTTTGCGCGCAGGTCTTCGATGTCGACGTTGCCGCGCGCATCGCACGCGGTCACAACCACGCGCATGCCGGCCATGTTGGCGGTGGCCGGGTTGGTGCCGTGGGCGGACGAGGGGATCAGGCAGATGTCGCGACGGTCTTCGCCACGGCTCTGGTGGTAGGCGCGAATCGCCAGGAGACCGGCGTATTCACCTTGCGAACCGGCGTTTGGCTGCAGCGAGATCGCGTCATAACCGGTAGCGGCGCAGAGCATCGCTTCCAGTTCATCGGTCAATTGCTGGTAGCCGGCGCTTTGCTCGGCCGGTGCGAACGGATGCAGTGCGCCGAACTCGGCCCAAGTGATCGGGATCATTTCGCTGGCGGCGTTGAGCTTCATGGTGCACGAGCCCAGCGGGATCATGGTGCGATCCAGCGCCAAGTCCTTGTCGGCGAGCTTGCGCAGGTAGCGCATCAGCTCGGTTTCCGAGTGATAACGGTTGAACACCGGGTGGCTGAGGATTGGCGACTGGCGCACCAGGGCGGCCGGGATCGTGCTTTTAACGGAGGCGGCGAGGGCGGCGAAGTCTGGAAGGGCTTTGCCGCCGGCCAGCAGGTTCCACAGGGTTTCGACGTCGGCCTGGCAGGTGGTTTCGTCGAGGGACAGGCCCAGACGTTCAGCATCGACTACCCGCAGGTTGATGCGTTGGGTGCGGGCCTGGTCGTGCAAGGCAGCAGTTTGCGCGCCAGTCTTCACGGTCAGGGTATCGAAGAAGCTTGCTTGCTCGACCGTCAAGCCGAGGGCGCTCAAGCCTTGGGCCAGGATCGCGGTCAGGTGATGCACGCGGTTAGCAATCTGCGCCAGGCCTTTCGGGCCATGGTACACGGCGTACATGCTGGCGATGTTGGCCAGCAGCACTTGCGCGGTGCAGATGTTGCTGGTGGCTTTTTCGCGGCGGATATGTTGCTCGCGGGTCTGCATCGCCAGGCGCAGGGCCGGCTTGCCGAAACGGTCGACGGAGACGCCGACCAGACGGCCCGGCATGTCGCGCTTGAACGCATCCTTGGTGGAGAAATAGGCCGCGTGCGGGCCACCGAAGCCCAGCGGCACGCCGAAGCGTTGCGCGCTGCCGATGGCCACGTCGGCACCGAACTCGCCCGGCGGGGTCAGCACGGTCAGGGCCAGCAGGTCGGCAGCGACGGCTACCAAAGCATTGGCAGCGTGGAAACGCTCGGTCAGTGCGCGGTAGTCGAACACATCACCGTTGCTCGCCGGGTATTGCAGCAGGGCGCCGAAAAATGGCGTCACGTCGGTCAGTTCACGCTCGTCGCCGACCACCACGTCGATGCCCAGTGGCTCGGCACGGGTGCGCAAGACGTCGAGAGTCTGCGGGTGGCAATGCACCGAGGCGAAGAACGCGTGGCTGCCCTTGTTCTTGCTCAGGCGTTTGCAGAAGGTCATCGCTTCGGCGGCGGCGGTGGCTTCATCCAGCAGCGAGGCGTTGGCGATCGGCAGGCCGGTCAGGTCGCTGATCAGGGTCTGGAAGTTCAGCAGCGCTTCGAGACGGCCCTGGGAAATTTCCGGTTGGTACGGCGTGTAAGCGGTGTACCAGGCCGGGTTTTCCAGCAGGTTGCGCAGGATCGGCGACGGCGTGTGGGTGCCGTAGTAGCCCTGGCCGATGTAGGTCTTGAACAGCTGGTTTTTGCCGGCGATGGCTTTGATCGAGGCCAGGGCCTCGGCTTCGCTCAGACCGTCGTCCAGGCCGAGAACGCTGGTGCCTTTGATGCTGTCGGGGATGACGCTGGCGCTCAGGGCTTCCAGGGAGTCAAAACCGAGGCTGTTGAGCATGGCTTGCTCATCACCTGCGCGCGGGCCGATGTGGCGGGCGATGAATTCATTGGCGGTGCTCAGATTTACTTGAGTCATGTAGGCGCTCCTCAGGCTTCGGCGTTGGCTTTGATCAGACGGTCGTAAGCGTCTTGATCCAGCAGGTTGGCGACAGCTTGAGCGTCGGTCGGCTGGAAGCGGAAGAACCAGCCTTCACCCAGCGGATCTTCGTTGACCAGTTCAGGGCTGCTGTCCAGCGCCGGGTTCACTTCCAACACTTCACCGTCGAGTGGCATGTAGACGCCGCTGGCGGCTTTTACCGATTCCACGGTGGCGGCTTCGGCGCCTTTGTCGTAGGACTGCAGCTCAGGAAGTTGTACGAAAACCACGTCGCCCAGGGCGTTCTGCGCGAAAGCGGTGATGCCGACTGTGACGCTGCCGTCAGCTTCGGTGCGCAGCCATTCGTGATCTTCAGTAAAACGCAACTCGCTCATGGAAAACTCCTAAGGGGCCAGACTCGTCTGGTGGACGCGATGGAAATGCTTGGGCAATGCCCTTGTTTATGAGTGGTTACTTAGCAAATTTGCGGCCAATGTTATTTATTACATATAAATCAATGGCTTATGGCGTTTCGCGAGAGGGGTTGGTTTGCCGTGTGTAGCGAAATCGCTACAGTGCGAAGTGAAGAAAAAAGCATAAGTGGATCAAAGCCTTGCACAGCGGTGATCAAAGAGGACTGTAGCGAAATCATTCCACTGTAGCGCTTTCAGTACAGACAGAGGTCGTTTTTGAGCTCGGTCCTCAAGGCGCCGCAGTACCTTGTGGGAGCGGGCTTGCTCGCGAAGGCGGCGTGACAGCTACATTGATGTCGACTGAC
>DQGF01000133.1:0-165 GCA_003525045.1 Pseudomonas sp.
CCTGCGCACAGCCACCATCAAATGCAGGGATGGGAGTACCTGACTGATAGAGGCGCTATGCAAATTGATGTCAACCCCGGGCGACTAAACCCGATCGCTGATAAGCAGCGACGCGGATCAAGTTACGGGGCAGGCCCAAAGTGCACAAGCCGGCGGATTCTGGCG
>DQGF01000133.1:492-1790 GCA_003525045.1 Pseudomonas sp.
CTGTAGGCAAAGGCGCAAGCCGATGTAGCCACTTTACGTTTCACGAGCGGTCCCGATCCGCACAGCGCACCACAGCCACTAAAACACCCCGGCCTTCTTCCATTCCAGGTAGCGCGTCACTAACGCGGCGCCTAACTCGACAGCGGTCGTATCCACCACCGGCACACCATGAGCGTTCAATCGCTCATGAAGTTCGGCCCGCGCATTGAGGAAATCCACGGTGCCGCAATAGGTCAGCGCTTCGGGAAAGGTTTGCACCGGTGCCTGCCGCAAACGGTCGAGCACGTCTTCGCGCAGACTGGCGACCAACACCCGATGTGGCTTGCCCAGGCGCTTGACGGCGGTGAGCAATTCTTCATCGTCTTCGTCCCGCAGGTTGGTGACCAATACCACCAGCGCCCGGCGTTTTTGCCGAACCAACAGCTCGGTTGTAGCGGCCTGGTAGTCGGCACTGCGTTGGCTGCTGTTCAGGTCGTAGACGTGGTTGAGCAGTACGTTGAGTTGGCCGGCGCCTTTGACCGGGGCGAGGTAACGCGGTTGCTCGTGCGCAAAGGTGCAAAGGCCCACCGCGTCACCCTGGCGCAGGGCGACGTAGCTGAGCAACAGGCAGGCATTGAGCGCGTGATCAAAGTGCGCCAGCTCACCATCCTGACTGCGCATGCGCCGGCCGCAATCGAGCATGAAAATGATCTGCTGGTCACGCTCGTCCTGATATTCCCGGGCAATCGGCGTGCGCTGGCGGGCGGTGGCTTTCCAGTCGATCTGGCGCAGGCTGTCGCCTTCGCGGAATTCCCGTAGCTGATGAAATTCCAGGCCCAGGCCGCGTCGTTGGCGCTGGCGTACGCCGAGCTGACTGAGCCAGTTGTCCACCGCCAGCAGCTGGCCGCCGTAGAGTCGGGCGAAGTCGGGGTAGACGCGGGTATTGTCGGTGACGTTGAGTATGCGTTTGTCGGACCATAGGCCCAATGGGCTCGGCAGGTTGATTTCGCAGCGTTCGAAGTGGAAATGTCCGCGCTTGAGCGGTCGCAGGCGGTAGCCGATCTGGCTGTGCAGGCCGGGTTGAAGTTCGACCGACAGAGGCAGGTTTTCGAAGCTCAGGCCGTGGGGTACGTGGTCGAAGAGCTGAATGTTCAGTGGCTGGGCAAAGTCATGCTCGACCTCCAGTCGCACATCGCTCCAACGGCCAAGCGCCAGGCTGCCGGGCATTTGTCGTTGTACGCGGGGAGAGGGCAGGCGTTTGAGGCGAATGGCGTCGAGTATGGCCAAGACCAGTAGCGCTAATAGCAGGCCCCAGTTGA
>DQGF01000133.1:2070-2432 GCA_003525045.1 Pseudomonas sp.
CGCTAATAGCAGGCCCCAGTTGATCGACTCCAGGGTGGATGGAAGTGCGATGTCCAGCGCCCGCAATGTGCCCAGGACGATGCCGATGACCAGCAGGATCGCGAGCCAGATCAACAACAGACGCGAGGGTTTCACAGCCGCGGCGCCGGCACTTGATCGAGCAGTTGCCGCAGCACGTGATCGACCTCAAGCCCTTCGATATCCAGCTCCGGCGCCAGACGTACGCGATGACGCAACACCGCCAGGGCACAACCCTTGATGTCATCCGGAATCACGAACTCGCCACCGCGCAACAGTGCGCGCGCCCGGGCGCAACGCACCAGCGCGATGGAAGCCCGAGGTCCGGCGCCGAGGGTCAGGCC
>DQGF01000133.1:2738-3007 GCA_003525045.1 Pseudomonas sp.
GGCCAGCTGCGGGTGGTGCGGGCCAGGCGCACGGCATAATCGAGTACTTGATCGTCCAGCGGCAGGTCGCTGGCGATGCGTTGCAAGGCCAACACGTCCTTGGCCTGCAACACCGTGCGCAGCGGTTGCACGTCGAGCATGTCGGCCCGGGTCGAGCGGCTGACCTGGCGCACCATGGCCAGCTCCTGGTCGGCATCGGGGTAGTCCATGCGGACCTTGAGCATGAAGCGATCCAGCTCGGCTTCCGGCAGCGGGTAAGTGCCTTCCTG
>DQGF01000133.1:3304-7843 GCA_003525045.1 Pseudomonas sp.
GTGCCTTCCTGCTCGATGGGGTTTTGCGTGGCGAGCACCATGAACGGCTGCACTATGGGCAGGGCGCGGCCTTCGAGGGTGACCTGGCGTTCCTGCATGGCTTCGAGCAGCGCGGCCTGGGTTTTTGCTGGAGCGCGGTTGATTTCGTCGGCGAGCAACAGGTTGGTGAACAACGGCCCTTTGCGCAGCTTGAATTGCTCGGTCTGCAAGTCGTACACCGCATGCCCGGTGACATCGCTGGGCATCAGGTCCGGAGTGAACTGGATACGCGCGAACTCGCCGCCGAAGCAGCGTGCCAGGGCACGCACCAGCAAGGTCTTGCCCAACCCTGGCACGCCTTCGAGCAGCACATGGCCACCGGCGATCAGTGCCGTGAGCACATCGTCGATGACTTCGTTCTGGCCAATGACAGCCTTCTGCAATTCGCTACGCAACGCCTGGGCCAATTGACTGGCGCGCTGGCGTTGCTGGTCGGCGTGGCTCGGGGCGTCGGGTTCGATCTGTTCACTCATAAGGCATTCCTCAAGGTTTGCAGGTGGGCGACCTGACGGCTGAATTCGAGGCTGGAAAGCCGTTGCTTCGGTCGCGGGCTCATGGCCTGGCTGATAGCGCGTGTGGGTTGGCCGGTCAGGCGTGCGAGCACCAGCCATTGTTCGGCGATGCCGAGTTGTTCGAAACCGGGGTGACGGCGCCGCACGCGGCGCAGGATGTCTTGCTGCAAGGCTTGCAGCAGGCTGTCCTGACCCTTGCGCCGCAACAGAAAATCGGCACTGGCGCGCAGGTGTTCCTGGAGTTGCCGCCGGGCACGCGGAGCGGGTTCCAGCACCGGGCCATGACGCACGCCGACCTGCCAGAACCACACACCGATCAGGGCAATGAGCGCTACCAGCGCCTGGGGGAAATAGCGCAGCAGCAAGGTCAGCAGGTTGTCGTGATCGGTGTTGAACAACAGGGTCACGTGGGTATCCGCGGTCAGGTACCAGAGCAGCCAGGCGTTGTCATACTGGTCGATGGCCGGGGTTTTCCAAAGGTCGGCGTCGGTGACCACGATGATCGAGCCGAGCCCGTGGTCGAGCTGCATCATGTGTGTGGCCTTGCCACTGTTGGCCCAGGCCTGGGCCAGATTTTTCGGGTCTTCGAGATGGAAGGCGGTGTCGAAGCCGGCGTAGGCCGGCGCGTCGTCGTCTTCGAGGTACAGCTTGGTCAACTCGGGATAGGGATCAGCCCTGCTGTCGGGTGGCGGGCCCTTGAGGTTTTTGCTCAGCAACTGATGCAGTTGGACCCGGTCGAGCAGCAGGTCATTGCTCTGGCCGAGTTTTTCATCCCACAGTGACTGGGCAACGAACAACAGGCGCCCGCCGGCCCGGGTCCAGTTCATCACTTGATCGATCTGGCGCGGGGTCATGTTGGATCGGTCACCGAGCAATAACAGGCTGTGCTGTCGTGGATCGATAGAAGGCAGGACGTCGAGGCCGTTGGCATGCCTGACGGTCAGGCCCTGTTTGCGCAGGAAATGCTCGGCAGCGAGATAAGGATTGGCCTGGGCCTCGGGCGCGGGACCGTGGTCGATCACTTGCTGATAGGGCGTCGCCTTCAGGTACAGATAAATACTCAGCGCGCCCAGTAGCACGGCGCTGAAGACGCCGAGCGCAAGCCAGGACCGTCGGTTCAACGGGCGCCTCCCTGTCCGAACAAGGCACGCCAGCCGTCACAGAGCTGCTGTTGCACGGGCGCGGGAGGCAGGCGATGTCCGTAGGCCATGTTCTGCCAGTGCCCGGTCAAATTTTTACTGAAGGCCAGCAACGCAGGTTGTTGCAGTCGTTCGATGCGCGCCAGCACCTGGCCTTCGGTATCGGCGGGTTTCAAGGCCATGTCGAAGTCATGCAGCAAGTGGCTGAGCAGGGCACGATAGAGCAAGCCGAGGGCCTCGCGAGGGTGCGTCTGCCAGAGCTGTTCGGCGCTGGCGGCGATGTCGGCGGGCAGAGTTTCGCGGTCCAGGTCCAGGCCGAATGCCTGCTGCGGTAACGGCCGCGCGATTTTACTGTTCAAAACCGGGCGACGACTGACGAAAGCCTGCAACCAGTCCCGGTAACGCCAGATCAAAAAGCCGATGGCGCCGACCACTGCCCCCCACAGCACCCCCTCAATCAGTGTGGTCGACAGGTTGAGCAGCGCTGTCAGCCATTCGGGTGTTCGGTCACTGTTCGGGGAGGCGGCGGTCGGCGTGTCTTCGCCAAAACGATAGCGGGTGACCGTTTCCTTGTTCTTGAACGGAGGCTGGTCGAGGATCGCCTTGATGCTGTCCCGGGACGCCTGGCTGGTCAGCGGCTGGTCCAGCAGGCGCGGGCTGTCGGGTGAAATGATCGGTTCGGCGGCCCATGTGGTTTGCGCGGTGGGCGCCAGCAGGAGCGCCGCCAATATAAGGGTGACGGCGACGCTGCCCAGGCGTTGACGCAGGCGGCGGAACGCCAGTTCGATATCCCAGGCTTCCAACACCGTGCGCCGGTTCAGGTAAAGGCTGAAGCCGCAAGCCACATACACCGGTTCCCAGACCACCAGCACCAGGGCGTAAAACAAGTTGGTCAGGTGTTCCAGCCAGCGCCAGTCCTGTGTGGCGGCGGTGATCAATGTCTGCCAGCTCCAGTCGAGTTCTACCTGTTGCGGCAGGAACAGGTAGAACAGCACCATCAGGCCGATCCACAGGGCGCCTTCCAGATGCACGCCAATGATCGTCAGCCACTTCGCGGCGCCAGCGTTGCGCTGCAACAGTACCTGCAAACGCTGCTCCCGCGCCTCACCCTTGAGACCTTCGAGTTGCATGACCGGCATCAGGAAGCTGCGGCTCAGGCTCAGGCGTCGCCAGGTCAGGCTGGCCAACAGTTGCGGTTTGAGCAAGCGTGGCCATTGGCGCAACGCCTGGTTCAATGTCGGTGTTTCACCGAACATGGCTTTGGACAGGATGTACAGCGGCAGGCGTTCGAACGCCGGTTTGAGCCACCAGAAAATAAACACGGCAAGGGTGGGTGAATCCCATAGCAGCAGGCTGAGCAGGGCGAAGACCGGCAAGGTCACGATGGCCCAACTGGTCATCAGCAGGCGTCGGTGTCGCTGACTCAGCAGAACGCCCAGGTCCATGGCTTCCCAACTGGTGCGCGGGCGAATCACCACACTGGCGTCACTCAAGCGCATGGCGAGTCCGTCCGACAAACAGCAGATACATCGCCACCAATAACCAGAGCGCCGCGCCGACCAGGTATTTGGTCGTTGGCGCGACCCCGGTCATCGACGACCAATAGGCTTCGATAAACGCCGCAATCAGCAGAAACACCATCACTCCGCAAATCAGCAACACACTTTTACGCGCCGCCAATCGCAAGGCCTCGGCGCGGCGCAGGCGCCCCGGTGCGATCAATGCCCAACCCAGTTGCAGGCCGGCGGCACCCGCCAGGGCAATGGCACTGAGTTCGAAGGCACCGTGGCCGATCACGAATGACCAGAAGGTCTGGCCGTAGCCGATTTGCGTCAGATGGCCGGCCACAGCGCCGATCATCAAGCCGTTGTAGAACAGGAAAAACGCGCTGCCCAGGCCAAACAGCAAGCCGCTGGCGAAGGTCTGAAAGGCAATGCCGATGTTGTGCATGATGTAGTAGCCAAACATGACCCAGTCTTCACTGGCCGCCCGTTCCGCCGAACGCCCCAGGTGACCGGCGTTGGGGTCATACATGCTCTGCATCTCGCTGACCTGCTCGGCCGGGATCAGGTTGTAGACCAGGTCTGGAAACAGATACACCAGCAGGGCGATGCCGATCAGGCTGGCAAAAAACAGCAGGCCGGCGGCGAGCACGAAGCGCCACTGTTCACGCACCAGTCGGGGGAAGTCCGCCAGGATGAAACCCAGTGCCTTGGCACCCAGTCGGCTGCGATGCCGATAAAGCTGTTGATGCCCGCGCAAGACCTGTTGCTGCAATGAGTCGATCAGAAAACTGCTGTAGCCGCGCTCCTGGGCCAAGGCCAGGTGATGACACAGGCGACGATAATCCCCCGGGAAACTGGCGGCACGCGAGGCTTGCTGGTTTCGTTCGAGTCTTTCAAGCAGTAGGGAAAATTGCTCCCATTCGGCCTTGTGGCGATTCTCGAAAAGACTTTGCTTCATGCGGGGCCCAATAAGCCGCGGGCAATCCCGTTGAGCTCGACCACCGCCTGTGGCGCGCAAAGCTGCAAGGGTTGCGCGAGAATGACCGCGAGTTCAGTGACCCGCGCCTCGGAGAGTTCACCCTGGCGTTCGGCAAACCCGAGGATGGCGCGTTGCTCGGCCAGCGTCAGGGCAAAAGCCGGACGCCGGGGATCGGCGGCAGGTAACTGGGGTCGGGTGAGCGGTTGTTCGAGGTAGATCACCAGCGTACCGGCGGCCAGGTCGCCGAGGCGCTTGAAGTTGGGGTGCTGCAGACAGCTGATGGCCCCGAGGAAATAGCCAAACGGCAACATATCGACGAAGCGCAGCAGGTTGCGCAGCAGCGAAGCAGACCAGCCGATGGGTTT
>DQGF01000133.1:8142-12819 GCA_003525045.1 Pseudomonas sp.
CCAGCCGATGGGTGTGCCATCGTCCTGGACCACCCGCAGGCCCATCCACTGCTTGCCTGGCGAGCGGCCCTGATTGAGCACCTCGAACAGCACCATGTACCACCAGCTCACCACGAAGAGCAGGATCGAGCCAAGACCGGCGCCGAGCTTTCCGAGAAACGCCAGGACAATAAACAGCAGGCCAAGGATCAACCCACGCAGGCCAAGGTCGATGGCGAACGCCAGCGCACGCACCATCAACCCGGCCGGGCGCAATGGCAAGTCGATGCCTTCCGGCGTTTCGATCTGATACCGCGTATCCAGTGGCGGGGACAGCGCTGCTTTCCTTGTCGGTGCCGTGGTCTCGAGCATGGGCAACCTGATGATGTGACCTGATCGGGAGTCTCTGTCCGGGGGATGCTAGCAGCCTCGCGGGGGAAAACGACATACTTATGTAGTGCACGGTTGAGTGGCCGAGGTGATTGAATGGCAAGATGACTGGCCGGGGCGGGATGTGAACGCCTAGACTTCGCCGATCTTCAGTTCAGGAATAGCCCGTGACCTCCATCTTCTGGTACGACTATGAAACCACTGGCATCAACCCCCGTTGCGACCGTCCGCTGCAAGTGGCGGGGATTCGCACTGACTTTGAACTCAATGAAATAGACGAGCCGGTCAATCTTTACTGCCAGCCCAGTGATGACATCCTGCCTCATCCTGCGGCCTGCGCGATCACCGGCATCACGCCGACCCAATTGGCCGGGCAAGGCTTGAGCGAAGCCGATTTCATGACCCGGGTGCATGCCCAACTGGCTGCGCCCGGCACCTGTGGGGCCGGTTACAACACGTTGCGTTTCGACGACGAGATGACCCGTTACAGCTTGTACCGCAATTTTTTCGACCCCTACGCGCGTGAGTGGCAAGGCGGCAACAGTCGCTGGGATCTGATTGATGTGGTGCGTGCGGCTTACGCCTTGCGCCCCGATGGCCTCGTTTGGCCGACGGACGACGAGGGGCGGGTGACGCTCAAGCTGGAGCGCCTGAGCGCGGCCAACGGTATCGATCACGGCCACGCCCATGAAGCGCTGTCGGACGTTCGCGCCACTATCGCCCTTGCGCGGCTGATTCGCGAAAAGCAGCCGAAGCTGTATGACTGGCTGTTTCAATTGCGCGGTAAACAAAAGGTCATGGATCAGATACGGCTGTTGCAGCCGATGGTGCACATTTCCGGACGTTTTTCGGCGGCGCGCAATTATGTCGGTGTGGTGTTGCCCCTGGCCTGGCATCCGCGCAACAAGAACGCCTTGATTGTCTGTGACTTGCACCTCGATCCCCAGGGTTTGCTTGATCTGAGTGCCGAAGCCTTGCGCCAGCGGTTGTATACCCGTCGCGATGACCTGGCCGAGGGCGAGTTGCCGGTGCCGCTCAAGCTCATCCACATCAATAAATGTCCGGTGGTAGCGCCGCTGTCGGTGCTTCGCCCCGAAGATCAGCAACGCCTGGGACTGGACATGGCGCTCTATCAGGAGCGCGCACTGCGACTAAGTGACGCACAAACAGTTTGGCGAGATAAAGTCCAGGCCATTTATGCCAACGAGGATTTCACCCCGAGCCAGGATCCCGAGCAACAGTTATACGATGGTTTTATCGGTGATCGGGATCGGCGTCTATGTGAGCAAGTCAGAGCGGCGGACCCTGCGCAATTGGCACACGCGCAGTGGCCTTTCGATGATGAACGTTTACCGGAATTATTGTTTCGATATCGCGCACGCAACTTCCCCGATACGTTGAATTTCGAAGAACAACAGCGCTGGCGAATATTCTGTCAGAAACGTCTGACAATGCCCGAGTGGGGGGCGCCTAATACGTTGGAAACTTTCGAGGAAGCCGCAGCTCAATTAAACGTTTTTGCTAAATCGTTTCAGCAAGAGGTGCTGAATGAATGGCACCACTATGTTCAGGGATTACGCAAACGTTTGAATCTTTGAAATCGAAAATATCGCTGACCTGAAAGTCGGGCATAAAAAACGCCAGCATCTGCTGGCGTTATCTTTTGTCGCGGACGAGACTTTGACAAAGCTCTGCGGCTTAGCCCAGCAGAGTAGCCCAACCCTCAACCACATCACCGCCCCACTTGGCTTTCCACTCTTTCAGAGTTTTGTGGTTGCCACCTTTGGTTTCGATGACTTCGCCGTTGTGCGGGTTTTTGTATTGTTTAACTTTGCGAGCACGTTTGGTGCCGGTAGTTTTTACTGCGCCACCGCGTGGGGCTTTGGTTTTGGATTCTGGATCCAGCAGCGCGATGATGTCACGCAGGGATTTGGAGTATTCGCCCATCAGGGTACGCAGTTTACCTTCGAATTCCAGCTCGGTTTGCAGTTTGTCGTCTTGGGACAGATTCTTCAAACGGGCTTGCAGCTCTTTGATAGCTTCTTCGGTGGCACGGTATTCGTTGATCAAGGACATGAGGACTACCTTATGTTGGGCGCTGGGTTGCAGGTGACAGTGCGGCAATAATAGTCAGGCTGTTTCATCAAGTAAACATTTAACCGGAGTTTATTTAATTTAGTTGCGGTGAATAGGTCGTAAATTGGAGGCGCAGTTAATGATCGTCAGCCAGACATCACAGATAGTCACATTTTGGCACTTGAAGAATGGCTATAAGAACACCATCGCGCGGGAAGCGGGAGTCGCTAGAATCGATGTCGCCCACCTTCGCGCAACGCAGGACGTCATCAATACTGCAGTTTTGCCGCGCAATCGCTAGAATGGCGGCCTTTGCGAAGTTCTGGAGTTTGACCCTCATGCGCACATTTCGGCTGGTGATTGCTTGCCCGGACCGCGTCGGCATCGTTGCTAAAGTCAGTAACTTTCTGGCGTCACACAATGGCTGGATCACTGAAGCGAGCCACCACTCGGACAATCTCAGTGGCTGGTTCTTCATGCGTCACGAAATTCGTGCCGATTCGCTGCCCTTTGGTATTGAAGCCTTTCGCGAAGCGTTTGCACCCATAGCCGAAGAATTCTCGATGAACTGGCGCATCACCGATACCGCGCAGAAGAAGCGCGTGGTGTTGATGGCCAGTCGCGAGTCTCACTGCCTGGCCGACTTGCTGCATCGCTGGCACAGTGACGAACTGGATTGCGAAATTTCCTGCGTGATTTCCAATCATGACGACTTGCGCAGCATGGTCGAGTGGCACGGCATTCCTTACTACCACGTCCCGGTCAATGCGCAGGATAAAGAACCGGCATTCGCCGAAGTCTCGCGCCTGGTCAAATATCACGATGCCGAAGTGGTGGTACTTGCCCGTTATATGCAGATCCTGCCGCCCGCGTTGTGCAGCGAGTATGCCCACAAGGTCATCAACATTCACCATAGCTTCCTGCCGTCGTTTGTCGGTGCCAAGCCGTATCACCAGGCATCCATGCGTGGTGTGAAGTTGATCGGCGCTACTTGCCATTATGTGACCGAAGAGCTGGACGCAGGTCCGATCATTGAACAGGACGTGGTGCGTGTCAGCCACAGCGACAGCATCGAAGACATGGTGCGTTTCGGTCGCGACGTCGAGAAGATGGTGCTGGCTCGTGGCCTGCGTTATCACTTGGAAGACCGGGTGTTGGTGCACGGCAACAAGACCGTTGTGTTCTGACATCGATACAGCGCGGTTGAAATTCGAAGGGCCTGGGCGTTCAATCGCTTCAGGCCCTTTGCCGTTTTTGACCTGAGGATATGTTTATGGCCGATCCATTCGATAAAGCCACTTCCAGGGCGCCCGCCACGTTGGGTGAGGGGTGTTTGAGCCGTTACGATCCGGATGATTTGAGCGCTGAGGATGGTACGGAGTTTCCTGGTGCTGCGCAGTTGTGGGACGCTTTGAATTCGGAGCCTGACTTTGTACCTGCGGGAGGTGGGGTGCCGGAGAAGAAGACGTGAAGTCTGGCAATACCCTAAGCTTGCTTGAACTTCATCAATTTCTTCAACAGCGGCCGCCCAAGCATCAGCAAAAACACCGGCCCACCGACCAGCAAATAGAAGTAATAGGTCACCGCCCGCCAGATCAGAATCGCCGCCGCCGCGGTAGACTTTCCCACCATCGGCGCCAACAACGCCGCTGAGGTCAGCTCCGCCGCCCCGGCACCGCCCGGCAACAGGCTGAACTGTCCCGCACTCAATGAAAGCATCTGGATCAAAAAGCTCCAGGCCCACTGCAAATCCGCACCGAGCCCGCGCAAGGCCAGATACAGCACGCTATAGCGCAAGACCCAATGCAGGCAGGTCAGGACAAACACCGTGATCAATGTCTGAAAGGGCAACTTCAGCGTGTCCGTAAAGGCTGCCAGGAAGTGCAGGAGTTTTCGTGCCCAACGCAGGCGTGTGGCGCCTTTGACATTGAGACGAACGAGCAAGCGGCCGCTCAGGCGAATCAGTAAGCGGTGGTAGCGCGCCACCACCACACACGTGAACAAACCGCCAAACATCGAAACGGCGCTGATGGTCAGCAGCCACTCCATGCGTTCGCTCAGGTGCTGGAACAAGGCATAAATCAGAATCCCGCTCAGCGCGCAGAGGAAAAATAGCAGATCGCTCAGTTGATCCATGGCAAACACGGCACTGCCCCGGGCCGGACGCACGCCATTGCGCGCCAGCAGCGCCATGATGGTCAGCGGGCCGCCGCTGCCGCCGGGGGTGGCGCA
>DQGF01000133.1:13094-15377 GCA_003525045.1 Pseudomonas sp.
ATGATGGTCAGTGGGCCACCGCTGCCGCCGGGAGTGGCGCAATAGGCGAACTCGGCGGCCATCACCACGCCGAGACTTTTACCCCGGCTCACCTTGTCGCGCTGATCGCCCAGCAACAGACGCAAGCGCATCGTGTTCAGCACCCAGCACAGCAGGATCATGCCGAACATGATCAGCAGCCATTGCAGGGGAAAGCTTCGCAGTCGAGACCAGGTTTCGTTACCGCCCAGCAATGACGGAATCAGCACCGCAGCGAGCAGCGCGACGAGCAGCAGAATCCCGCGACTCATGCGGCGCGTCCGACACGGTCGGTTTGCAGTGCCAGCCAGCGAGCCTTGGTCATCGGCACCCGCCCCTCGTCGAGCAGGCGCTTGAGCGTCTGCAGCCAGTAAGTCCGCGAGAACTCATGGCGCATGTCCACCGGGTGCAGGCCGAGACGAATCACCGGTGCCTGTCGCCAGCGCAGTTCGCGCTGGTCGCTGACCAGTTTCGACAAGCCCCGACGCCAGGCACTGCGCGCACTCCAGACTAGCCCGGGAGCGTCGATCGTAGAGAAATCCGGCAGGCGATAGAGATGTTGCGGGTCACTGGTATAGCTCAGGGGCAATTGGCGCAAGGCCTGACGCGTGCCTTCACTCATCAGCCAGGCCGGGGCAATAAAACCTGCCAATGGCCAGTCGTAACGGTGGAACAGGTCGATGCCGGCGCGCAGGCGGGCGAGGGCCGCATCTTGGGACAGGCTGTAAAACTCCCCTTCGTGGGTGTAGATCCGGCGCATGAACCAGTCTCGTGGCGTGCTGGGCGTGGGGGCTTCATCGCAATGAAAGTAGCCGTGCAGCGCCAGTTCGTCGCCACGGATGACCCGGCCGGCGAGCATACGTCGAAATGCCGGATGGGCGTCCAGATTATTGCGCTTATGAAAATCGGGTACCACCAGCCAGGTCATCGGCACCGCGCCCAAGGCGTCGACGGCGGCGACAAAGGGTTGGTAATCGGCCCAGGTTTGTGGGGCGACGTCGTGCAGCACCAGTAGCAGGCTGGGCGGGCTCATGGGCTCAGCCATTGGCAGTCAGCGGCCAATGGCTGCCGAGCACGGCGTGATAGTGCCCCAACAGGCTGGTGACCACGGTATCCCAGGAGTAATGCTGTTCGGCATGGCTGCGGGCTTGTTTGCCCAGAATGGCGCTCCCCGAACTGAACAGTTCGCGTACCGCGTTGGCCATCGCCGTTGAATTGTTTGGCGGGCACAGCAGGCCGCATTGATCGCTGACGATTTCCTGAAAGGCCCCGGCCGCCACGGCCACCACCGGAATGCCACTGGCCATGGCTTCAAGAATCACCAGGCCGAAGGTTTCCTGATCACCGGCATGCAGCAGCGCATCGGCGCTGGCCATCAGCCGGGCGATTTGCGCCGCTGGGCAGAACTCATCGACCACCGTGACGTTATCCGGCACCAAGGCCGGCATAGACGAACCGACCAGCAGCAGGTGATAACGCCGTCCCAATCGTTTCATGCAGTCGAGCAGGACCGGCAGGTTTTTTTCCTTGGAGCCGCGTCCGGCGAAGATCAGCAAGTGGGTATTTTCATCGATTCCCAATTCGGCCCGCAGGCCCGGGTCTCGCGCAGAGGGATGGAAGGTTTGCAAGTCGACACCCAGGGGTTGCACGAACACGTTTTTCACCCCCAGGCCGGTCAGCTTGTCAGCCATCACCTGGCTTGGCGCCAGTACCCGGTCGAAGTTGCCATAGAGTTTGCTGACATAGGCTTCGACATTGGTCGTGACCCAGTTACCCATGCGATTACTGACCAGCAGCGGCAAGTCCGAATGATAAAAGCCGATCACCGGCACATCGAGTTGTCTGCGGGCATCGAGTGCAGCCCAGGCGGTGAGGTAAGGATCGCCGACTTCGATCAGATCGGGCTGTAAATCCTGCAGGACATTGCGCCAGGGCGCGAGACGGAGGGGGAAACGATAACCCTTGCCGAAGGGCAGGGCGGGAGCCGGAACCGTATAAACGCCATCCTGTTCACTCAAGGAGGATCCGGGGATCAGCAAACTGTGGCGAATGCCCGGCTTGATGCCCAGGCGACGGTGCTTTGCATCCAGATAAGTGCGCACGCCACCGCTGGCAGGGGCGTAGAACATGGTTATGTCAGCGATATGCACGATGAACATCCCTCCGGTCCGTTGTTCTCCCTTGGTTGACCTTTATGAAGGATAGATGTTCGGTTGGGGTTTTGTGACCGGGGGGGAAGCGAGGTTTTGAAGTGTTTGAGCGATC
>DQGF01000312.1:0-359 GCA_003525045.1 Pseudomonas sp.
TAGAGGATCAGCGGATGCAGGTTGCCGTCGCCGGCATGAAACACGTTGGCGACGCGCAGATCGTATTTGGCCGAGAGGTCGCGGATCCGCGCCAGCGCCTTCGGCAGCGCGCCGCGCGGAATGGTGCCGTCCATGCAGAGATAATCCGGCGAAATCCGCCCCACGGCCGGAAACGCCGCCTTGCGGCCGGCCCAGAACAGGTTCCGCTCGGTTTCCGAATTTGAAATCTGGACCGTGGTCGAGCCGCAGCCCCGCGCGATCGCCTCGACCCGCTTGATCAATTCGTCGACCTCGACGCCTGGGCCATCGAGTTCGATGATCAGCAGCGCCTCGACGTCGAGCGGATAGCCGGCATGGAC
>DQGF01000312.1:700-3229 GCA_003525045.1 Pseudomonas sp.
GTCCATCATCTCCATGCCGCCGGGAATGATGCCGGCGCCGATGATATTGGCCACGCATTGGCCGGCGGCCTCGACTTCCGCAAAACCGACCATCAGCGCCCGCGCCGTCTCCGGCTTTTGCAGGATGCGCACCGTGATTTCGGTGATGACGCCGAGCAGGCCTTCGGAGCCGGTGATGATGCCCATCACGTCGTAGCCGCTGGTTTCCGGAGATTTGCCGCCGACCTTGATGATTTCGCCCGTGATCAGCACGATCTCGCAGCCCAGCACGTTGTTGGTGGTCATGCCGTATTTCAGGCAGTGCACGCCGCCGGAATTTTCCGCCACGTTGCCGCCGATGGAACAGGCGATTTGCGAGGAAGGGTCCGGCGCGTAGTACAGGCCAAACGGCGCCGCCGCCTGGGAAATCGCCAGATTGCGCACCCCGGGCTGGACCCGTGCGGTGCGGGCGGCCGGGTCGATGTGCAGGATGTTGTTGAAGCGCGCCATCACTAGCAGCACGCCTTTTTCCAGGGGCAATGCACCACCGGACAAACCGGTGCCGGCGCCGCGGGCGACCACCGGAACATGCAGCTCATGGCAGACTCGCAGCACGCCTTGCACCTCGTCGAGGTGACGTGGCAGCACCACCAGCATCGGCGTGGTGCGATAGGCAGACAGGCCGTCGCATTCGTACGGCTTGAGTTCTTCGCGCTGCTGCAGAATTTCCAGGTCCGGCAGTCGGGTTTGCAGGGCCTGGATCAGTGCGTTTCTGTCGACATCAGGCAAGACACCGTCGACGCGTTCATCGTAGAGGATGTTCATAGGCGGTTCACGGCACTCGGTTGTTTTTATTAGAGCCCTGTTTGTGGATAACGCTCACTTGCATCATTGGCCCGAGGCGGTCTACTGTCTATGCGTTGTTTGACTGGTCGAACCAGTTTTTTATTCGATATTTTCAGGTTTGTCTGAAAAATGGGTTATAGAACATCAGCTTATTAGCGTGTTTCCTTGAAGGCGATTGTGCTGATGCAGCTGGTCATACCAGTTGGAGGATGGATGGAGAGCGCAGAAACGAGTCGTAATCCGCAAGTTGCAGATGTGGTCTGTGAGCGCATAGAACGGCTGATCGTCGACGGGGTGCTCAAGACCGGGCAGCTGTTGCCTTCAGAGCGGCGCCTGACCGAAAAGCTCGGCGTCTCCCGCACGGCCCTGCGCGAAGGGCTGAAGCTGTTGCGCGCTCGCGGCATTATCAGGACGGAGCAGGGCAAGGGCTCATTCGTCGCCGATCTTTCCGGTCACGGTGGCGCATCACCGCTGATGCACCTGTTCAGCTCGCAGCCACGCACTCTCTATGATCTATTCGAAGTCCGCAGCCTGCTCGAGGGCGAGTCCGCGCGCCTGGCGGCCTTGCGTGGCACCGACGCCGACTTTGTCCTCATCACCCGCAGCTACCAAGCCTTGCTCGATGCCCACAGCCGTTCGCTGGAGGCATCGGAACACGCCCGGCTCGATCATGCGTTTCACCTGGCCATCTGCGAGGCCTCGCACAACCCGGTGCTGGTGCAGACCTTGCGCTCGCTGACGGACTTGCTGCTCAACACCGTCTTTGCCTCGGTCAACAACCTCTACCACCGCGAACCGCAAAAGCGTCAGATCGACCGCCATCACGCACGGCTCTACAACGCCGTCACTGGGCGCATGCCAGAGCAGGCGCGCAAGGCGGCCATCGCGCACATCCAAAGCATCTGCGACAACCTCAAGGAAATCGAAAGCGAAGAGCAACGGCTGGTCCGGGCCACACTGCGTCTTGAGGGGTGGACCTGATGCAACACCTGGATCACTTGTCCTTGCACCTGTTCATCCTGGTCTGCGACGAAGGCACCATCGCCCGGGCCAGTGAGCGGGCCTTCATCGCACCGTCGGCAGTCAGCAAGCGGATCTCCGACATCGAGGCGCGCTTCGGTACGCCGCTGCTCAAGCGCAGCAAGCGCGGGGTCGAACCGACGCCGGCGGGGCTGGCATTGCTGCGGCATGCGCGGTCACTGACCCGCGCGATGGAAAGGCTCGACAGCGAGCTCGGCGAATACGCCGAAGGAGCGCGCGGGCATGTGCGGGTATTGGCCAACGTATCGTCGATCATGGAGTTTCTGCCGGAAGAACTGTCCGCTTTCATGTTGGACAACCCGCGAATCCAGGCCGACATCGAAGAGCGTTTCAGCCCCGACGTCGTGCGCGGGGTGGCTGAGGGCAATGCCGACCTGGGCATCTGCCGGCGCTCGATGGCCGTGGGCGATCTGGAATTCCTGCCTTACCGTCAGGACCATCTCGCGGTCGTGGTGAGTGCGAGTCATCCCTTGGCCGGTCGCACGCACATTGCTTTCGAAGAGACACTGGACTTTGATCATCTGGGCTTGTCGGCCTTCGCCACCCTCAATACCTTCATGCGCGAAGACGCGTCCAGGCATGGCCGGGAGCTGCGTTTCCGCTCCTATGTATCGTCATTCGATGCCGCGTTCCGGCTGGTGCAGTTCGGGCTGGGACTGGCGG
>DQGF01000312.1:3525-9413 GCA_003525045.1 Pseudomonas sp.
TGACTGGCGGTGTTCCCGCTGGAAGCGGTGGCGCGCTACGCGCAACTGTTCGACTTGCGCATCATCCCCCTGACCGACGATTGGGCGCTGGGCGAGTTTGTGATCTGCGTGCGCGATCGCGATGCCTTGTCACTGTCGGCGCGTCGATTGCTGGACCATCTGCTGTTACGTGCACCGCCGCGTCAATCGACGCTCTGATCCATCCATCGCGGTTGACGATGGATCAGGCCGTGAATCACGTCTTTTCGCCGCCTCGCTGTCTCTCTAGTCTGAGCCGGTGCTTCAGCCTGTGAGAGAACTTCATGACAACAATAACGATCAACGAAGTCGGGATGCGCGATGGTTTGCAGAGCCTTCAAGCCATCATGCCTACCATCGCCAAGCGCCAATGGATCGATGCGGCCTATGCCGCTGGAGTCCGCCATATGGAAGTCGCGTCCTTCGTGCCCGCCAGACTGCTGCCGCAAATGGCCGATGCCAAAGAAGTGGTGGCCCATGCCTTGAGTTACCCCGATCTGGTGGTCTCGGTCCTGGCGCCGAACCTGCGCGGCTGCCGCGATGCACTTGAATCCGGGGCGCATCGCATCATCGCGCCGGTCTCGGTCAGCGCGGCCCATAGCCTGGCCAATGTGCGACGCACACCGCTGGAAATGGTCGAGGAGCTGGCGCGGATGTGCCAGTTGCGGACCGAGCTGGGCTTGCACGATGTTCAGCTGATAGCCGGAATGTCGGTCGCCTTCGGCTGCACCCGCCAGGGCGATGTGCCGCTGAGCGACCTCTGCGAATTGACCGGCCACGTGCTGGAAGCCGGTTGCGATCTGGTGTCCCTCGGCGACACCACCGGCTACGCCAATCCCGGCCAGGTGGCGACCACCTTGCAGGCGATTCGCGCCATTGCCGGTGACAAGCTCAGGGCCGCGCATTTCCATGACACCCGCGGTCTGGCGCTCGCTAACAGCCTGGTGGCGGTGCAGCAAGGTATCACCGAACTCGATTCCTCCCTGGCCGGGCTGGGCGGTTGCCCGTTCGCGCCGGGTGCGTCCGGTAACACCGTGACCGAAGACCTGGTGTTCATGCTGCAAAGCATGGGCTACGACACCGGCATCGACCTGGCCGCCCTGATCGCCTCACGGGAGGTGCTGCGCGCCGCCTTGCCCGACGAAACCCTTTACGGCTGCATTGCCCGCGCCGGCCTCCCACTCAATTACACCCCAGCCGCCAGCCGCGCTTGAACCGCAGCGATCGAGGAAAACAATAATGTCCAGACTTCCATTGGATGGCATACGTGTCGTCGAAATCTCGCACATGGTGATGGGGCCGACCTGCGGGATGATTCTCGGTGATCTAGGGGCCGAAGTGATCAAGATCGAGCCGACTCGCGGCGACGGTACGCGTCGACTGCTGGGCGCCGGTGCCGGGTTCTTTCGCACCTTCAACCGCAACAAGCAGTGCATCGCCATCGACGTCAATACCGCGCAAGGGCGCGACGCCGTACTCGAACTCATCGACACCGCCGACGTGTTCATCGAGAACTTCAAACCCGGGCGCATGCAGGAACTGGGCTTCGGTTACGCGGCGATTCGTGAACGTAACCCGCGCCTGATCTATGCCTCGCACAAAGGCTTTCTCAACGGTCCGTATGACAATCGCCTGGCCCTGGATGAAGTGGTGCAGATGATGGCCGGCCTGGCCTACATGACCGGTCCCGTTGGCAGGCCGCTGCGCGCCGGCAGCTCGGTGAACGACATCATGGGCGGCATGTTCGGTGCCATCGGCGTGCTTGCCGCACTCAACGACCGCCACGTCACCGGCGTCGGGCGTGAGGTGCAGAGCGCGCTCTACGAAAACTGCGTGTTGCTCGCCGCCCAGCACATGCAGCAGTACGCCGTGACCGGCCAGGCCGCTGCGCCGATGCCGAACCGCATCAGTGCCTGGGCAATCTATGACGTGTTCGAGTTCGCCGGCGGTGAGCAGATGTTCGTCGCCGCCACCGGCGAAGGGCAGTGGAATGCCTTGTGCCAATTGCTGGGCCAGACCGCGCTGCTCGACGACCAGACCCTCGCCACCAACAACGACCGGGTCCTGCAGCGCCCACGGCTGCTGGCGCATCTGGGCGAAATCTTCGCCAGCATGGACGCCCAGGCGCTGGCCTTGCAGCTCGAAGCCCACAGCATTCCCTTCGCGCCGATACGTCGCCCGGAGGAGTTGTTCGAGGACCCGCACCTGCTGCAAAGCGGTGGCCTGGCCGATCTCGAGCTCGAAGACGGATCGTTCACCGCCATGCCATTGCTGCCGTTGTCCTTCGATGGCGAGCGCCTGCAACCGCGTCGGTCGATTCCGCGCATCGGCGAGCATACGCACAAGGTCATGCGCGAACTGGGTTACAGCGACGGGCACATCGCCGAGCTGTGTGCCGCTGGCGTACTTAAAACCGACGCTCAGGCCTGAGGAGACGCTGCCATGGCTATCTATCAATACGACACGCTTATCCCGGCCATCCACGCCGAAACCTTCGTCGCCGAAGACGCCACGGTCATCGGCAATGTCACGCTCGAGCAAGGCGTCAGTGTCTGGCCCCAGGCTGTACTGCGCGGTGACAACGCGCCGATTCACATCGGCCAGCACAGCAACGTGCAGGAAGGCGCGGTGTTGCACGCCGATCCCGGCTTTGCGTTGACGGTGGGTCAGGGCGTCACCATCGGCCACCAGGCCATGTTGCATGGCTGCACCATCGGCGACGGTGCGTTGATCGGGATTCAGGCGGTGGTGCTCAATGGCGCCGTGATCGGCAGGAACTGCCTGGTCGGTGCCGGTGCGATTGTCACCGAAGGCAAGGTGTTCCCGGACAACTCGCTGATCCTGGGGGCGCCGGCCAAAGTGGTGCGAGAGCTGACGCCTGAAGCCATCGCCAGCATGCACAGCAACGCCCGGGAGTACGTGACCAAGGGGCGCCTTTATAAGGACAAACTGATTCGAATCAGCTAAACCCGTTGAGCACTGCCCTGAAGAGGATTGTGCCTCTCTCCAATAATTACAAAAACGGAGAAACACCATGGTTGCCATGACTGGCGAAATGGCGCTCGCGCGCAGCGAACAAACGATCGACGAGTTACTGCTTTACCGGCGCGTGGCCTGGCGCATCATGCCGCTGGCCATTATCTGCTTTCTGTTTTCCTATTTTGACCGGATCAATATCAGCTTCGCCAAAGTCCAGATGCAGCAGGAATTGGGCTTGTCCGACGCGGCCTATGGTCTGGCGGCGAGCATGTTCTTCGTCGGTTATGTGCTGTTCGAGGTGCCCAGCAGCCTTGGCCTCAAGCGCTATGGGGCGCCGGCCTGGATCTGCCGGATCATGATCTCCTGGGGCCTGGCCACCGCGGCCCTGATGTTCGCCTACACCCAATACACGCTGTACTTCCTGCGTTTTCTGATAGGGGTGATGGAAGCCGGTTTCGGCCCGGCGATCCTGTTCTACCTGGCGTGCTGGTTTCCGAAAAAGCACCTGGCGAAGATGAACGGGCTGTGGTTCTTGTCAGTACCGCTGGCCGGTGCCTTGGGCGGGCCGGCGGCCGGGATCCTGTTGGGGACGATGGATGGTGTACTCGGCCTGGCGGGCTGGCACTGGCTGTTCCTGATGTCCGGGTTGCCCTGTGTGCTGCTGGGCGTGCTGGTGCTGTGGAAGCTGGACCGGGATATCGAGTCGGCCAAGTGGCTGAGCCGGGGCGAGAAAGACCTGCTGGCGGCCAACCTCGAACATGACCGGGCCAACGCCAAACCGGTGCATGCCTCGCTGTGGCGGGTATTGCTGACCCGGGAAGTGGCGATCATGGCGCTGATCTACTTCGTGATCAAAATGGCCTCCTACGGTATCAATTTCTGGATGCCGCACCTGATCAAATCGTCTGGGGTGCAAAGCGTATTCTGGGTCGGCATGCTGTCATCGCTGCCCTACATCGTGGCGTGCATCGGCATGATCTGGCTGACCCGCCTCTCGGACCGCACCGGTGAGCGCAAGAAGTACCTGGTGATGTGTCTGTTGCTTGCGGCCGTGGGTTACTTGCTGGCCTGTCTGTTTTCCGATTCGTCCTGGGCCATGATGGCGGCGCTGGTGCTCGCCACGGCGGGCACCTTTATCGCGATCCCGATCTTTTGGACCATTCCGCAATCGACCTTCTCCGGGTTGGCAATTGCCAGTGGTACGGCGGCCATCAACTCCATCGGTCAGCTTAGTGGCATGGTCGCACCGGTGATGGTCGGCAAAATCAATGATGTCTCCGGGACCAGCTACATGGGCATGCTGTCCATTGCGCCGATGATTCTGCTCGCGTGCGTTGTGGTCGTGTGCTTCGTCAAGAATCCGAAGGCCTGACCCGGTTGTCGAATCGATCCTCGTTCCTGATAACAACAATAAAAAAGGCCGAAACATGACTTCATTCACCACCCAGCGGGCATCGCTGATGCTCGCGACGCTTTGCTGCGCCTTTCATTCGGCGGTTCAGGCGGGTTTTGTTGATGATGGAAAAGGAAGTATCGAGTTGCGTAACTTTTACTTTGATCGTGATTTTCACGGTGACTCGGCCACCCAGTCCCGGCGCGGCGAGTGGGCACAGGGCTTCATGCTGAAGTTGCAATCGGGGTTTACTCCTGGGCGGCTGGGCTTTGGCCTGGACGCGGTGGGCATGCTGGGGATCAAGCTCGATTCCAGTCCGGATCGCTCCGGTAGCGGGTTGTTGCCACGGGGGGCGGACAAGCGCGCCGTCGACGATTATTCAAAGGCCGTTGGCACGTTCAAGGCCAGGCTTTCGCAGACCGAGGTCCGAGTGGGTGGTCTCAGCCCGCAGCTGCCGTTGCTGGCTTCCAACTACAGCCGGCTGTTCCCGCAGTGGTTCAACGGTGCCCAACTGGTGAGCAAGGACCTGGACAAGTTCACCTTCACCGCGCTGGAAGTGGATTCGACCAAGCTACGTGACTCTAGCGATTTTGAAGACCTGACAGCGATGGCGCAGCAGGGTGCTTATTCGGCCAGCGTGACCAGTGATCGTCTGTACTACGCGGGAGTAGATTATCAACCCCTGAAGAACCTGACGCTGAGCTTGCACACCAGTCAGCTCGAAGACCTGTTTCGGCGTGATTTCGCGGGGTTCAAGTACACGATTGGGATGGGGCCGGGCGATGTGTTTACCGAGTGGCGCTATTTTTCCGCCCGTGAAACAGGGCGTGAGTTGTTGGGCAAGGTCGATAACCGGACCTTGAGTACCCACTTCGGTTATTCGATCAAAGGACACACCTTCAGCGGTGGCTACCAGAAAGTCCGCGGCGACACGGCTTACGCTTACGTCGGCGGGACCGATACTTACCTGTTCAGCGAGCAGCAGGTCAGCACCTTCGCGCTGGCCAATGAACGGGCCTGGATGATGCGCTATGACTACGATTTCGCTGCGCTCGGGGTCCCCGGACTGACCTTCAACTTGCGTTATGTGAAAGGTGACCAGGTCGATCCGACGACTATCAGCAGCGTCAAGGCTGGAGTCTTGCGGGCCTCGGGTGGGGCGGGGGAGGAGTGGGAGCGGACGACGGATTTGAGCTACGTCATCCAGTCCGGGGCCTTGAAGAATGTATCGCTGCGCTGGCGTAACGCGACAATGCGCTCGAACTTTGCGGATGCGGCGGATGAAAATCGGGTCATTGTTGGATATACCATCAGCTTCTAGGTGTCATCGACAGCGTGAGCGGCTTGGCTGGGTAACGCCTGCGTTCGGCTTTTGGGAAGGGGTGGAGATCTGGAGTCAAGCGGGCTTGCTCGCGATGGTCTGAAGATCGAAGCGTTTATTCAGGGGGAACGGGTTATCGTTGACGTTCATCGCGAGCAAGCCCGCTCCCACACTAGA
>DQGF01000309.1:0-385 GCA_003525045.1 Pseudomonas sp.
GGGCGGCGGGCGATTCTGCTGGAAGTGATCCTGCCGGGTGCCGCACCGAGCATCATCACCGGCCTGGCCATCGGCATGGGCACCTCGTGGTTCTGCCTGGTGACCGCGGAAATGATCTCCGGCCAGTACGGCATCGGCTATTACACCTGGGAGTCCTACACCATCCAGAACTACGCCGACATCGTGGTCGGCATGTTGCTGATCGGCGTACTCGGGATGGGCAGCAGCCTGTTGATCAAACGGCTGGGCGGGTTGTTCACGCCCTGGCATCGACCACGAGGAAAAGCCTGATGAGCGTGATGCAAACCCCTGAAGGGCGGATCGATATCCGACAATTGTCCATTGTCCTCGGCGAAGACCAGCACGCCTTCGAAGCCGTGCAAGG
>DQGF01000309.1:690-911 GCA_003525045.1 Pseudomonas sp.
CTGGACTGCCAGATCGAGCCGGGGCAATTCGTGTGCATTCTCGGGCCTTCGGGATGTGGAAAATCCACTTTGCTCGGGGCGCTGGCCGGGCATCTGCAATCCTATACCGGCACCCTGAAAGTCGACGGTGCGCAAGTCGCGGGTCCATCACCGCAGCGTGGCATGGTGTTTCAGCACCACACGCTGTTCCCTTGGCGCACCGTGCGCGACAACGTCGCCTT
>DQGF01000309.1:1150-3020 GCA_003525045.1 Pseudomonas sp.
GCCGGTCAACACCGTCTTCCAGAGCTACGCCCTCTTCCCCCACCTGACCGTCGCCGACAACGTCGCCTTCGGCCTGAAAATGCGTGGCATCGGCAAAGCCGAACGGCACCGGGCCGCCGACGAAATCCTGGCTTTGGTGGGCCTCGAAGGTTTTGCCGGGCGCTGGCCGGATCAGTTGTCCGGCGGCATGCAGCAACGGGTGGAAATCGCCCGGGTGCTGATCAATCGTCCGCGGTTGTTGCTGATGGACGAACCGTTCGGTGCCCTCGATGCCCTGACCCGGTTGAACATGCAGGAACTGCTGCTGGATATCTGGACACGAATTCGCACCACCGTGGTGTTCGTCACCCATGACATCGACGAAGCCCTGTTCCTTGCCGATCGGCTGCTGGTGATGAGCTCGCGTCCGGGCCGGATCATCGAAGACCTGCACCTCGACTTCCCTCGGCCACGCACCACCGAACTGGTGACAAGCCACGCGTTCTCCCGCTTGAAGCGTCATTGCCTCGAGTTGCTGCGTCACGAAGACGGTCGGCAGTTACCGCGCCTGAACCCTCTCGGACTTCCTCCTGAACATAAACTGCCGCGGTTTGCCCTATGACCTCTCTATTCGATGTAACCGATAACGACGACATTCTCGCCCTGCAACCGCGCCTGACGGATGAAGATCCCGGGGTGCGCCGGATCGCCCTGATCGAACTGGCCGACCTGGAAGAGCCGGATGGCTTGCTGTGGCTGGTCAATCGGCTGGCTGAGGATCTGACCGATGAAGTCCGCGCCGAAGCCGCACGGCTGCTGGAAGCCTGGGAGGACACGCCTGTGGTCGAAGCGCTGTGCCAGGCGCTGACCGATCCTTCCCAAGCCGTGCAAGCTGCCGCTGCACAAAGCCTTAGCCTGCTCAAGAGCGAGGCGGCGGGCCGGGTGATTCTGCCGTGGACCGGGCATGCCGACATCAGCGTGCGCATCGCCGCGTTCAGGGCGTTGCGCGAGTTGCGTTTTCCCGATGCCGCCGAAGCGGCCATCGTCGCGTTGAACGATGCCGATGCCAGCGTTCGCCGCGAAGCGGTTGGCGTACTCGGCTGGCTCAAGCAGCTCGATGCTTTGCCGGCGCTAGCCCGATTGGCCAGTGACGATTCCGACACCGAAGTCCGCCGCGCCGCCACCGGGGCATTGGGCCTGGCATCCGACGCACAGGTCCTGCCGGCCCTGCGCCAGGCATTGCAGGACCAAGCCTGGCAAGTGCGTGAAGAGGCTGCCACCACCCTGGGCAAGGTCGGGCACACCGATGCCGGACCGGCCTTGGTCGAAGCCTTGAGCGACGATTACTGGCAAGTGCGCCTGCGCGCCACCCGCAGCCTCGGTCGCTTGCAGTTTGCCCCAGCCCTGGACGCGCTGATCGAAACCCTCGGCCACCGCATCAGCAACCTGCGCAAGGAGGCCGCGTTGGCCCTGGGAGAGCTGAAGGATAAAGGCGCCATCGCGCCCTTGCAGGCGGCACAGGACGACGGTGATCCGGAAGTGCGCAAAGCGGTGCGCATTGCGCTGAGTCAGTTGCAATGAACCCGCTGGCTATCGACAACTCCCAGCGTAAACAGCAACTACGATTGAACTG
The DNA here is from genome assembly GCA_003525045.1 of Pseudomonas sp. Classification (GTDB taxonomy): domain Bacteria; phylum Pseudomonadota; class Gammaproteobacteria; order Pseudomonadales; family Pseudomonadaceae; genus Aquipseudomonas. The sequence continues at coordinate 2,763 of DQGF01000309.1, forward strand.
GCCCGATGGCCGCGAGCAGTTGCTGGACCACGCCGAACTGCGCCGCCAATGTCCGTGTTCGCAATGCCGGGCGTTTCGGTTGCAAGGCTTGACGGTGAAGGTCGATCCGCGCATTCGAGTAACCGAACTGAACGCCCAGGGCTACGGCTTGCAACTGGTGTTCAGCGACGGTCACGAACGCGGAATCTACCCATGGCCCTACCTGGCAAACCTCGATCTCGAAAACGACTGAAATCCCCCTGTGGGAGCGGGCTTGCT
>DQGF01000085.1:0-1873 GCA_003525045.1 Pseudomonas sp.
TCGCGAAGGCCGCGACTCGGTCTTGGGCCAGGCTCAAAACGCACTGAACCGCTGCCCCAACCCCTGCTCCGCAAACTGCTCAATAATGAAATCCACAAACGCCCGAGTCTTGCCCGGCAACAGTTTGTGCTCAGCGTAATAGATGGAAATATTGCCATCGTCGACATACCAGTCCGGCAACACCCGCTGCAATGTCCCGGCCTGCAGATAACCCACGGCGAACGGCATGCTCACCAGCGCAATGCCCAAGCCCTGGACCGCGGTGGCGCAGGCAGCCTCGGAATCGCTCATGGTCATCCGTGCCTTGAGCGTCAACGGACTGTGTTGCTGGGTGCGACTGGTCAATTGCCAGGAGCGCACGCGCCCCGTTTGCGGCGATCGAATCAGGATGCCATCGTGGTATTTGAGATCATCGGGTTCGACGATCGCCTCACGCTCCGCCAGGTAGTCGGCCGACGCTACCAACACCCGATGCGCAGGCGTCAGCTTGCGCGCCACCACGCCTTGGGGCAGCTCGAATCCTCCGCCGATGGCCGCGTCGAAACCCTGGGCGATCAGGTCGACTTGCCTGTTATCGAAATGCCAGTCCGGGTTGATCGCCGGAAACCGTCGCAGAAACTCCCCAAGCAACGGCACGATGTACAAGCGCCCGAAGACCGTGCCCATGCTGACCTTCAATGTGCCCGCCGGTCGGCCTTCGGCACTGGCCAGATTGGCCACGGCATTCTGAATCGTCAGCAGGCTGGCGCTGACTTCGCCGAGAAACCGATGGCCGGCTTCGGTCAACCTCAGGCTGCGGGTGCTGCGCTGGAACAGCCGCACACCGAGACGTGCCTCAAGTTTGGCGACACTTTTGCCCACCGCCGCCGGGGTCAGGCTCAAGCGTCTCGCGGCTTCGGCAAAGCTGCCGACTTCGGCACTGCGCACGAAGCATTCGATACTGCTGAAGGTTTCCATAAGCGCCACTATAAACTTCTGGTTTACACAGACTATCGCAATTACCGTCTACACAGCCGGTAATCCTGAACCGATACTAGGCTCCATCAACCGCGGCATCTCGCCTCGGGACTTTGGAGATCGATATGACTACTCAGAACCTCAGCGGCAAAGTGGCGTTGATTCAAGGCGGTTCCCGCGGTATTGGCGCGGCCATCGTCCAACGCCTGGCCGCTGAAGGCGCGACAGTTGCCTTCACCTACGTCAGCTCCACGGCCAAAGCCGAAGAATTGCAAAACAGCATCACCGCCAACGGCGGCAAAGCCCTGGCCATCAAGGCTGACAGTGCCGACGCCGAGGCCATTCGCAGCGCTGTCACCGCCACCGTCGAAGCCTTCGGTCGTCTGGATATCCTGGTCAATAACGCCGGCGTGCTGGCGATCGCACCGCTGGAAGAGTTCAAACTCGAAGACTTCGACCAAACCCTGGCGATCAACGTGCGCAGCGTATTCATCGCTACCCAGGCTGCCGCCAAACACATGACCGAAGGGGGTCGCATCATCAACATCGGCAGCACCAACGCCGACCGCATGCCCTTCGCCGGCGGCGGGCCATACGCCATGAGTAAATCGGCGCTGGTCGGCCTGACCAAAGGCCTGGCTCGTGACCTGGGCCCACGTGGCATCACCATCAATAACGTGCAACCGGGCCCGGTCGATACCGACATGAACCCGGCCAGCGGTGACTTCGCCGAAAGCCTGATCCCGCTGATGGCGGTGGGTCGCTACGGCAAAACTGAGGAAATCGCCAGTTTCGTCGCCTACCTTGTGGGTCCGGAAGCCGGCTACATCACCGGCGCCAGCTTGACCATCGACGGTGGTTTCGGCGCTTGATACGGTTCAGTTAAACGCAAATCAAATGTGGGAGCGGCGGTGCG
>DQGF01000085.1:2161-2338 GCA_003525045.1 Pseudomonas sp.
AATGTGGGAGCGGCGGTGCGGCGCCGCTCCCACATGTCCGTCGTCAAGCCCATTCAAGCGCCGGCAGGCCGAAGGCGCTCGGTCTGAACGCCGTCAGCGTACGAAGAATGCCATCGGCGTGTACGTACTTTTCGTCGGCCATCGCAGCGTCCGGGATTGCAATCGCCGTCATCCCCG
>DQGF01000085.1:2637-4236 GCA_003525045.1 Pseudomonas sp.
ACAACCGCCGTCACCCCCGCCGCTTTTGCCGCCGTGACGCCAAAGGGTGAATCCTCGAAGACCAGGCAATCCTCGGGCGCCACTCCCAGGCGTCGCGCCGCCGTGAGAAAGATATCAGGCGCCGGTTTGGCCGCGCCGACTTCCGGGTCATCGGCGGTGACGATGAAGTCGAACAGCGCAAACCAGTCGCGGTGCAAGGTGGTTTTCTGGCCGAAGGATTGCCGCGAAGAACTGGTGCCCACCGCGATTGGAATGTTGTTGGCCTTCAGGTGCCGAACCAGTTCCTGAGCGCCCGGCATCGCCAGCGCCGCTGGAAAACGCTCGCGCATCAGCGGTTCACGGATCACCAGAAATTCTTCGGCAGTAATGGGCAGGTCCAGCGCCTCGACCACATACCGCGCCAGATCACCCGCACCACGGCCGATGATATTCTGTTTGACGCTCCAGTCGAAGGTCCGGCCATAGCGCCCGGCAATGATGGAGGTGACCTCGGTGTAAATGCCCTCGGTGTCCAGCAGCAAGCCATCCATATCGAAAATCACGGCCTTGATCGGGCCGAACTCATTACGTGGAGCATTCATCGCATCTGATCCGTTTTAATGACATCCCAGGCGGCTCAGGTACGGCCCGTGATCGATTAAAGGTTTCAGCAGCATAGCGAGCGCGGTCGTCATAGAGCAACCGGCAATGCCCGATGAACGCACAAACCTGTGCCAGGTGCGATTCCTGATTCCGCGATTGGTCTTGCGAGAGGATCAATAACCTCCCGATCCCCCCGAACCTCCTCCCGCGCTACCCGTGCCACCACCGGCGCTCCCCGAACTGCCGCCACTGCCGCTTCCACTCATTCCCGAACTACCGGATTCTCCAGACCCACTCCCAGAACCGCTCCCCATCGAACTTCCACCACTCATTGAATCGCTTCCCGCCCCCGGGCTGGTGCTACTCCCACTGGCATCATCGCCATTGCCGCCTGGAATGGTGCCAGGTGGCAGGGCATTGCCATCGGCGGAACCTGCATTCATTTCTGTAGAGGGAGGCATGCCGCCTTTATCGACCGGCGCATCGGACTGAGCAAACACCGCCATGGAACTGACCGATAACACGCCGGCCACCGTCATGGCTGTCAATTTTGACCTGATCATGGTGCTTCTCCTTTAAGAGTTGCTTACCTGATTTCTGGCTGCCATCGCGTTTTAAAGTTGCCGCTCGACCGACAGGCGGTGACGCCCCTGGATTTGCATCAACTTGGTTCGCCAGAGGCATCATTTCCGGCGATGTCCGGATCATCAGGGGTAGCTTCAACATCAGTGTCAGTGCGCCTCACATCATCGTCCGGCACTTGCTCCACGCCGGCGTCATCATCCGGGGGGCGCTGGTCGCGGGGAAGCGGGTCGGTAGGTGATGGCAGTGGGTATTCGGGCGTGTCATCGATGTCGGAATCTTTCGGATCAGCGTTCATGCAGCACCTCCCAAGGGGCCTGAGAGACAGGTCCTGAGCGTTCGATGACAGCACAATGAACGCAGTTCGATCAGGCGGACGATCGGTCAGCCTGGTCGCAGAGCCTGATCATTGTTCGTCTTCGTCTTCGTCTTCGT
>DQGF01000085.1:4532-5042 GCA_003525045.1 Pseudomonas sp.
TCTTCGTCTTCGTCTTCGTCCTCATTCTCGTCCTCAAGCTCGGTTTGGCCCACGTCGCCCGCGTCATCGGCATCGTTAAGCGGCACCGTTGCGTCATCCATTAAAGATCCGGGGTCTTCATTACCGGGATCGTTGATGAACGGAAGTCCGCTCGGACCTTTTTCTTCCGTGCCTTCAGTTTCAGGGGTCATGGCATGCCTCGCAACATTCAGGGGTGTATGAAGTTCGAGGCGGCTGACAGTCAATCGTTCCAGAGTCCTTCGCGCAGATACGAAAAACCCGGCACCAGGCCGGGTTTACGCTGTGATTCGATGTCGAATCAGCGATGCTTGTTCTTGTACTTATTCTTGTTCTTATGTTTGTGTTTATGGCCGCTCCCGGAATGGGATTTGCCGCTGTCGGTCCCCAGGTTATTACCCACCGCGCCACCCGCAGCACCACCCAGGCCCGCACCGATGATGGAACCGGTCGAGCCGCCGAGACTGTTGCCTATGACCGAGCCGCCCGCCG
>DQGF01000085.1:5333-7548 GCA_003525045.1 Pseudomonas sp.
ACTATGACCGAGCCGCCCGCCGAGCCCAACCCACCACCAATAGCTGCTTCGGTGCGGCTGCCTTTAGGGGCGCCAACCGCACTGCCCGCCGCGCCACCGACACCGGCACCAATCGCTGCCCCCGTGCTGCCGCCCATTTGCTGGCCGACCACGTTACCCAGCGCACCGCCAATACCACCACCAACTGCAGCAGTACCGTCTCCGGCAGCCATTGCACCTTGAGCGACCAAAAGTCCCAGAACCACTGTGGACAATGTCAAACGCATGATATGAACCTCTAATTCCGCATCGGGGGAAGTGAACGTGCTGCGGATGGGCGGGAGTCTAGCACCTGCACCCGCTGAATCCGGCCAGCGATGGCGATTGGACAGCGCATTGATTCAAAATGTACGAAAGGGAAACATCCGGATACTAAAAGCCCGGCATTTAGCCGGGCTTCGAATCGATCGATCAGGATCAATGGCGCTTGTGGCCCTTGGACAGGTTGCTGCCCACCCCGCCGCCCAATGCACCACCAAGGCCGGCGCCGATGGTGGAACCGGTCTTGCCGCCCAGGCTGTTGCCGATCACCGACCCGCCGGCTGCACCGACGCCGCCGCCAATGGCTGCCTTGGTACGGCTGCCTTTGCGTGCGGCCACCGCACTGCCCGCCGCGCCAGCTACGCCGGCACCAATAGCGGCACCCGTGCTGCCGCCCATATTCTGGCCGACCACATTACCCAGCGCGCCACCCAGGCCGCCACCCAACGCGGCTGTGCCATCGCCGGCAGCCATTGCACCTTGAGCAACCAAAAGTCCCAGAACCAGAGCAGGCAGAGTTAAACGCATGACGAGAAACCTCAAAAAAAGGGAAACTGAAAGGGCAATAATTAAATGTTTTACGAGGCAACGACCACGGAAACGCAGCCGCAACTACGCAATAGGCGACGGTTGGACAGCGTTTATGCAAAAGGTTTTATGACAGGCAAAAAAAAGCCCGCTGGGGAGACGGGCTGGAGTATTGCTTTCTAACGGATGAATTGAGACTACGTAGGATCGTGTGAAAACTTTGTGAAAGGTTTCTGTGGGAAACACACGCTTGCACATATTTCTTCAGGCGATAAAAAACCCTGTTCAATGACGGGGTTTGCCGGTGGTGTGTTACTTCCTGGAAGGTGCCGCTACCTTAGGCAAAAATTTCGCCTTCGGTCCTGGACGCACCATGGATTTCATCTTGTCGATCTGTGTCTGGTCTTCGCCGAAGCCCGCCACATAATCGGTCTGTCCACATTGCACACAGTTGTTGATCGGAAACTCTGCCCCGTCGTCTTCGATATACGGATCAGCCATATCTTCACCCCTCTCAAAAACGGGATCGACACCGGCAAGCCCTTTTGCCTGAAAAAATATCGACCACCAAGGCATTTGAGACTAGCCGGTCATTACTGGACTTGTAATTCAGTTTACCCCTGCCCGACGAATGGCCCCTCTGCGATTCACCTCAGCGTGACTGCCGTCCCGGTGACAAACACCACCACCATCCCGCCCTTCCCGGCCGGCATGCTGATCTCATAATCAAGCCCCACCACCGCATCCGCCTGCAGCGCCCGCGCCCGTTCCTTGAGTTCGTCGGTTGCCTGAATCCGCGCTTCCTTCAGCGCCCGCTCCAATGTCTGAGAGCGCCCACCGACAAAATCCCGCATCCCTGCAAACAGGTCACGGATGACATTGACCCCCTGCACCGACTCGGCGCTGACGATGTCCAGGTAGGCGGTAATTTGCCGGCCTTCGATGGAATGGGTGGTGGTGGTGATCATGGAATTTCCTTGTTCATAGCTATTTACTCAGGGCAACCGGGACAGATACTGAGCCAACGCATCAAACGCCGGCAATGTAACCGGATCGTTAGCCGAATTACTGGCTACAGGATGGGACGCATAGCGAACAATCACCATCTCGGCCTTCGGGTCGACATAGATGCGTTGCCCATGAACTCCCCGCGCCATGAAGGCGCCGCCTTCCTTATTCGTCACCCACCACATCGAGCGGTAGCGCCAGCCCTTGAGCAAGTCATAACCGGCCTTGGCAAATGTCTGCTGGTCGCCGCCATGGCGGATGTCGTCCACCACCGCTTTGGGCACGATCTGCTGACCGTTGAACTTGCCATCATTGCGCAACATCTCGCCAAACCGGGCCAGGTCGCGCAAGCCTGTGTTCAAGCCGCCGCCGGCAAACG
>DQGF01000085.1:7860-8551 GCA_003525045.1 Pseudomonas sp.
CGCCGCCGGCAAACGGAGTGCCGATGGAATCCACCGTGAAATAGGCATCCTGCTCGGTCCCCAGCCGACTCCAAATACGCTCGGACAACAACTGCGCGACGTTACGACCGGTCACTCGAGCGATGATCCAGCCCAATACGTCGGTGTTGACGGTTTTGTAGGCGAACGCGCTGCCATGTTCACCTCGCAGCTGCACCGTCTGCAAAAACTCGTAGTAGCTTCGCGGTCCCGTGTAGTCCTTCGGCTTGGGCAAAGGACTACCGGCTTTGGCATGGGCCCAGACTTCGGCGTTCGGGTCGGCGTAGTCCTCGCTGTATTTGAGTGCCGTCGTCATGTCCAGAACCTGACGCACCGTGGCACTGCCAAACGCGGAACTCGCCAGTTCGGGTACGTAATAGGCGACGTGCTTATCGACGTCGATTCGCCCTTCAGCCACCAACATCGCCCCTAACGTGCCGACCACGGATTTGGTCACCGACATCGCTGCGTGCTGGCCGTCAGGTTTCAGCACGCCAAAGTAACGCTCGTAGACAACCTTGCCGCGATGCAACACCACGATTCCGTCGGTGTAGGTGGCCGCAAGGGATTGTTCCCAGGTCATCGAGGCCTTTGCCCCCATCGGCACGAAGCTGATGGCGTCGATGTCGTTGCGCAGCGCGGCTTGCAATGGAACCGCTGCGCCCAGCCCTCG
>DQGF01000085.1:8863-9228 GCA_003525045.1 Pseudomonas sp.
TCGCGAGACGTTGATCGTCGGCATGAGTTGGCGGAAGTTCGAAACACTCCAGCGCATCGCCGGGAACTGAAAATAGCTACCGTCCTCGAAACGCACGGTGCGATCGGGGGGCGGTGGGGAGCCGATCATCCAGCCGAGTTTTGCGGGGTCGCTGGCTTCGGCGTCGGGGAAGGTTGTAGTGGATGCCGTGGTGAGGGATGACATGGCGCACATCAACACGGCTGTGATGGAAGCTGCCAAGCGGCGGGAGAAGGTGTGAGGGTGAGACATGGTGTCGATTCCGTTCGAGGGGTTCGGGGGTTTAGTTCGATGAAAACAGCTATCGCTGCCAAAATCTAAATGCAACTCTCGGCGCGTCCTTTATG
>DQGF01000256.1 GCA_003525045.1 Pseudomonas sp.
GGCTTGCCCGCGAAGGGGCCAGACCAGGCAACACACCAGCAGGATCTGTCACCGCAACCCATCCCGAAACTGCCCCGGCGTCATCCCGGTCCAGCGCTTGAACGCGCGGCTGAAGCTGCTGGTATCGGCAAACCCCAACAAATAACTGATCTCGCTCAACGAACACTGCGGATCACGCAGGTGCAGCAGCGCCAGGTTCTCGCGACTTTCATTGAGCAGCGTATCGAACCGACAGCCCTCGTCCGCCAGGTGTCGTTGCAGGCTGCGCAAGCTCAGATGCAGGGCCTGGGCGATGCGTTCGGCGCTGGGTTCGCCTTCGGGCAATTGCTCTTCAATGGCGTCGCGGACCTTGCGCTCCCAGGTCAGGGGCTGGAGTTGCGCGAGGGTACGCTTGAGCACCGCTTCGTTGTGCTCGGCCAGTTCCGGGTTGGCGTCGTCCAGATGGCTGTCGAAATCCACGAGGGCGAATTCCAGCCGATCTTCATCGGCGGCGAAGTACACCGGCGAGCGAAAGACCTTGTGCCATTGATGTGAGTCGCTGGGTTCCGGGCGCCGCAAATACACCGCCAATGGCGCGTAGTCGCGCCCGAGACGATTGCGACAGGTGCGTACGTAAATCGCTGCGAAAGCATCGATGGCTTCGAAAGCCGGTGCCGGATTGCCGGGCGGGATTTTCAGGCGGAAGCGGTAGCGGTCTTCGGCGCGGATCAGTTCAAGTTCCAGGGCATCGCTGACCACCTGGTGATAGCGCACGATGCGCTCGAATACTTCCCGCAGACTGCCGCTGGCCACCAACGCATAACCAAGCGCGTGAAACGTGGTCGGGCTGACGAAACGCGATACCCGCAAGCCAATCGCCGGGTCGCCGCTGACCTGCACCGCGATTTCCCACAGGCGCGTCGTTCCGGACAACGGGTAACGGGCGTTCGGGTCGTCCATCAGTTGCGGGTCGAGCCCCGCCTGCTGGCACAGGGCGGTGCTGTCGAGGCCGAGCGCATCGAGTTGCTTGCGCAGAGCACGGGTCCAGCTGGCGAGGGAGGTCGGTTCAGTCATGCTGATTGGCGCTTCCGGTCAACAGGTTGGCGTTCACGGCTACCACCTTACGAGGGTTCACAAGGCAGGATGCGAACACCAATAACCAGAGGATGGAAGCATGGACGGTACTTCTGCAAGTCCCCAGCGACTGAATGCAGCACAGCGATCGGCGCATATTCGTGAGGTGGTGCTGGCCAAGGGCGTCGAGCTGCGTCGGCGCTACCCGATTCTCAACCATCAGGATGCCTTGGGCGTAGGTATTCTGGCCTTCGCCCTGGTTGGAATGATCGGCTCGGCGACGCTCTACATCACCGGGCACATGGCCTGGTGGGTGTGCCTGTTACTCAACGCATTTTTTGCCTCATTGACCCACGAACTGGAACACGACCTGATCCACAGCATGTACTTCCGCAAACAGCGGGTAGCGCACAACCTGATGATGGGACTGGTCTGGCTGGCGCGACCGAGCACGATCAATCCGTGGATTCGCCGCCATTTGCACCTCAACCACCACAAAGTTTCCGGCACTGAAACCGACATGGAGGAACGGGCGATCACCAACGGCGAACCCTGGGGTCTTGCGCGGCTGCTGATGGTCGGCGACAACGTGATGTCGGCGTTCATCCGCATGTTGCGGGCCAAAACCTGGGACCAAAAATTCAGCATCATCAAGCGCGCACTGAAGGTCTACGCACCACTGGCGCTGATCCATTGGGGCGTGTGGTACGTGTTCCTAGGCTTCCACGGGGCAAACGGCATCGCTCATCTGCTGGGAGCGCCGATCGAATGGTCGGCAACGACATTGTCTGTGATGCAGATGATCGACATCGCTGCCGTGGTGATCATCGGGCCGAACGTGTTGCGGACCTTTTGCCTGCACTTCGTCAGCTCGAACATGCACTACTACGGGGACGTGGAACCGGGCAACGTGATCCAACAGACGCAGGTAATGAACCCGTGGTGGATGTGGCCGTTGCAGGCGTTCTGCTTCAATTTCGGCAGCAGCCACGGTATTCATCACTTTGTGGTGAAGGAGCCGTTTTACATCCGCCAGATGACCGTGCCGGTGGCGCATAAGGTGATGCGCGAGATGGGGGTGCGGTTCAACGATTTCGGCACCTTCGGGCGGGCGAACCGATTTGTGCGCAAGGAACGGCAGACAACCGAAGGCGTCCGATCGGCACAAGCCTAGACTGTTCCCGCGCTCTGCGTGGGAACAGGATTTTTTGCAGGCGCTGTCACAGAAGCGCCTGCTCAGTTGCCTGTGATCAGCACGCAGGTTTGTGCTTTGCAGCCCTTGGCATTGCTCAGCGTAACGAACTTGACATTTCAATTATTGATGCCGCTTCTCAACGCAGCGCCGGGGCTTGTCCGCGCCGATGTATATATTCATCATTGATCTATCAATAAGTATAAATATTCTTTTAAGGAATAATAGTTTTGATCCATGATTCATTCATCGGCGCCAAGCGGCGCATTCATCAAACCGAAACCTTTGCACGCTAAATATTACACAGAGCTCACCGCGCAAACTTGCAGGTGTCTCCACTGGATTTTCGATTTCCGGGGCCGTCTCCTTGGCAGGGTGCGGCCCCTTTTTTATTTTGAGGCAGGTACACATCCTGTGGGAGCGAGCTTGCGCGCGAAAGCAGGGGATCAAGCAACGTTGATGTCGACTGCCAGTCCACTTTCGCGAGCAGGATTGCTCCCACACAGGATCGACTTCATATTCTTTATAGGTCTTAATAAATAGCTTCTTATTCCTTAACGAATATAACTCTCCTCTTTATACTTGACCAGGAACAGACACGCAGCAGGAGAGTTCCCCCATGCGCAACGAATCAATTCGCTACCTGATTGTGCCGGGCTGGCAAGGATCGCCAGAAGATCATTGGCAAAGCCACTGGCAGAACAGCCTGCCGAATAGCGCACGGGTGGAGCAGGCCGATTGGCTGACGCCGCGTCGTGAAGACTGGGTCGCGGCGCTGGCCGAGGCGATTGCCGCCGACAGCACGCCGGTGATCCTGATCGCCCATAGCCTGGGCTGCATCACCGTCGCCCATTGGGCGGCCACTGCTCCCTTGCAGTTTTTGCGTCAGGTTCGTGGTGCCTTGCTGGTCGCGCCCGCGGACGTCGAGCGTCCGGCCTGCGCGCCAGCGCTGCGCAATTTCGCACCGATCCCGAGCCACCTTTTGCCATTCCCGAGCCAGGTCGTCAGCTCTGACAACGACAGTGCCGTCAGTGCACCGCGTGCACTGGAGCTGGCCTGCAACTGGGGGGCCGAGGCGGGGATTTTGTCGGGGGCCGGACACATCAATGTGAAATCCGGCCACCAGCGTTGGGAGCAGGGGTTCGCCTACCTTTATCGTCTGCAAAACCGCATGGAACACCACGCCCTGCGCCGCGCCTGACCTTTTCTTTTTTTGCTTTTTTTTAGAATCAGCCCCCCGCCTCCCGGCGGTTTTGGGCGGGAGTCTGCCATGAGTTTTGAAGCCTTTGGTCAGCCGCTGCTGACCTTCCCCGATGCAGAAAAAAGTCCCCTGAGCATCCGCGCCAAGGCGTTGGTGTTCGTCGATCCTCGCTCGCGACAGTTGCGCCAGGAGCTGGAACAACTGGCGCCGCGTTCGATCTCCGTGTTGATCCGTGGCGAGACCGGCAGCGGTAAAGAATTGCTGGCGCGACACATTCATCGGGCCAGTGATCGCGGGGGCTTGTTCGTGTCGGTGAATTGCGGTGCGATCAGCCCCACTTACGCCGATGCCGAATTGTTCGGCTACGCCGCCGGCAGCCACAGCGGTTCGGCCAGCAGCCGCGCCGGCTGGTTCGGTTCGGCCAATGGCGGGACGCTCTACCTGGACGAAATCGGCGACCTGCCGCTGCCGATCCAGATCAAATTACTCGCCGCCCTGGAAAACCACGAAGTCACCCGCGTCGGTGCTCAACAACCGAGTCCGGTGGACGTGCGCCTGGTGGCCGCAACCAGCATCGATCTGGCCCAGGCAGTCGCCGCTGGTAAATTCCATGAGCGGCTTTATCACTACCTCAGCGAAGGCCAGCTCGAACTGCCGGCCTTGCGCGAACGGGTGGGCGATATTCTGTCGCTGTCCGAGTATTTTCTCGGTATCTACAGCCAGCGCCTGGATCTGCCAGTGCCATTGATCAGCGACGCCGCGCAACATTTACTTGAACAGCACAGTTGGCCAGGCAATACCCGAGAGCTGGAAAACGTCATTCACTTTGCGTTGCTGGTGAGTACCGGCGATGAGATTCTGCCCGAGCATTTGAATTTGCCTGAGATACCTGCCTCGCTGGTAGCGATCGAGCGCCAACTGAAGCACATCCTTACCAAAGGCACTGCCAGCGAACAAGCAGCGCTGAAACAACTCATGAAAGACGCCACGTTTCTGTAGGAGCGAAGCTTGCTCGCGAACCAGGCGCCGCGGTCTTCCGTGAGGACGCCTTCGCGGGCAAGCCTCGCTCCTACAGCTGTATGAACAAAATGGAATATGAAAGTGAATAAAAGATATTGTTCGGGAATAAAAAATCCCGGTATTGTCCGCGTCACGCCAGCAATAGCACTTCACTGGCACTCGTACTAAACAAGCCGTCGTCGATGACGACCGTGATTTTCGATAAGGACACTGCATGAAAAAGGTTCTGTTGTTCACCGCACTGGCGGCTGCCCTGACTGCGAGCCTGGCCCAGGCTGGCGAAAAACTGGTGGTTGCGGCGACCCCGGTTCCACACGCCGAGATTCTGGAACTGATCAAGCCAACCCTCGCCAAAGAAGGCGTGGACCTGGAAATCAAAGTCTTCACCGACTACGTTCAGCCGAACGTACAGGTCGACCAGAAGCGTCTGGACGCTAACTACTTCCAGACCCTGCCGTACCTGAATAGCTTCAACGAAGGCAAAGGCACTCATCTGGTGACCGTGATCGGCGTACACGTCGAACCGTTCGGTGGCTACTCGAAGAAAGTCAAAACCCTGGCTGAGCTGAAAGACGGCGCAACAATTGCCATCCCGAACGAAGGCAGCAACAGCGGCCGTGCCCTGATCCTGCTGCAGAAGGCGGGCCTGATCGAGTTGAAAGACCCGAAAAATGCCCTGGCCACTCCGAAAGATATCGCCAAGAACCCGCACAATTTCAAGTTCAAGGAACTGGAGTCGGCCATGCTGCCGCGTGTACTGGATCAGGTCGACCTGGACATGATCAACACCAACTACGCGCTGGAAGCGGGCCTGAACCCGGCTAAAGATGCGCTGGTGATCGAAGGTGCCGATTCGCCTTACGTGAACTTCCTGGTAGCTCGTCCAGACAACAAGGACAGCGTCGCCATCCAGAAACTGGCCAAGGCTTTGACCAGTCCTGAAGTGAAGGCTTTCATCGAGAAGAAATACAGCGGCGCGGTACTGCCGGCGTTCTGATTTGCGAGGTAAACCCCTTCAAGGTTTCAACGCCGGCGGCTTTTACTAGCGTCGGCGTTTTTTTGTAATCGTTTCCACGCAGAGCGTGGGAAGTGATTCTTCACTAGACTACCTAGCAGTTCTGCTAGGTGGCTTGGTGCCGTCGTTGGTGCACACTAGGTGCCTGACGGTGAGGGGTTCTGTAATGGAAACGTTCAATTCCGGATCGTGTCGTTATCGTTACAACGCATTGGATCAGCTGACTGGGCTTGAGCCTGTCGGGCAAGCACCGTTGCAAAGGTTTTATCGTCTCGAGCATCTGGCAACCGAGATTCAAGGCCGCTCCAGCCAGAGCGTATTGCAGCAGGGCACTCAACTGCTGGCGCTGCAATCGCGCGAAGGCGACACCTTCAAAAGTCAGTTACTGGCCACCGATCAACAACGTTCCGTGTTGCGTGTCACCGACCCTGCCGGACCTGTGCGGCAGGTGTATACCGCTTACGGTCATCGCCGGGTCGAAAGCGGCCTCGGCAGTCTCCTGGGTTTCAACGGTGAAGCGGTCGATCCGGTCACCGGCCATTATTTACTGGGTAATGGCCATCGGGCATTCAACCCGGTGCTGATGCGCTTCAACAGTCCGGACAGGTTGAGCCCGTTTGGTCGGGGCGGGTTGAATCCGTATGCGTATTGTGGGGGGGATCCGGTCAATTTCACTGATCCGACGGGACGAGAAGCTTGGCAGCCCTGGATGCTCGTTGGAATGAGTCTCCTTGGTCTTGTTTCGGGTGGTGTTGGGCTTGTCTCTGCAGGCCTCTCCATGGCGGGTTTGAAAACCGCAAGCATTGCGGCCTCTGCATCGCTCGCGAAAGTATCCAAATACTTAGGGGCTGCGGGAGCAGTGTCGGGTTTTATTGGTGCCGGGGTGGGGGGGGCGAGATCCATCATCAACGCCACGGATCCGGATAATTCCGCTCAGGATCCTCTGCTCATCACGATGGCTGCGTTGAGCGTGCTGTCTTTTGCTGCTTCAGGCGCGTCGGTGGCTTACAGCTTTCGTGCTTACAAGTTGAACAGGGCCGGTGCGTTGGACGTTGCTTACAGCGGGCCGAAACTCGGAAATAATAAAAACCCCTTAGCGAAGCCAGACACTACTGCGCCATCAGCTCCTCCACCTTCTCCGTCAACGATGCCGGGCTCACCTCAAGCATCAGCTCCATTTCCGACTCCTGTCCCGATTGGTTTTGAAGGGTTCAACTTTCCGGTGATTCGTAACCGGACGGAACTCAACAGGCAGCCTCGCATTGTGAAGAATGCCAAAAGCATTCGTCGCCACTCCATATAGAGCTGCACGCAAAGCCGGTCTTTCAATCCGGCCAATACCAAGCCGGCTCATCCAGCACCCGCTGCCCGACTATCCCGGTCTGGCCCAATGTCTTCTCCAGCACGATGCAATTGCACTCCTCATCCTCCTGCAACGCCGAGATCAACCGGCGCGCATGGGACACCACCCATACCTGACACTGCTCGGAAGCACGAATGATCAACCGCGCCAACGCCGGCAACAGGTCCGGATGCAAACTGGTTTCCGGCTCGTTCAGCACCATCAGCGACGGGGGCCGGGGCGTCAGCAGCGCTGCAACCAGCAGCAAATAGCGCAACGTCCCATCGGACAACTCGGCTGCCGATAACGGTCGCAACAACCCTTCCTGATAAAACTCAATGGCAAACCGTCCGCCCTGCAGTGGCGCAATGTTCAACCTCGCGCCGGGGAACGCGTCGCTGACCGCGGCCTGCAAGGCCTCGGGGTCGCCGATTTCACGGATGGTCTGCAATGCCGCAGCCAGATCACGACCATCGTGGTGCAACACCGGCGTGCGGGTGCCCAGTTGCGGTTGGCGCACCGGGGCGTCGGCATCGCTGCGAAAGTGGTCGTAGAAGCGCCAGCGGCGGATGAACTCACGCAGCTGCATGACTTCCGGCGAGGTGCGAAAGCTGCCGACCTGATCGAACAGGCTGTCGAAATTCGGCGTGTGCTGGGCCAGCACTTCCCAGCTGCGGCCTTCACGGGTGCGAATCATTGGGCCGTCGCGATCCACCAGCAGGCTGGCCGGGCGGTAAAACGGGCCGCTCCAGATGCATTCTTTTTTTATTTCCGGGTCCAGGGAAAACGCTGAAAGACTCGGCTCCGGTAGACCCAAGGCGATTGAGTAGCTGAAATCCTCACCGGCGAATCCCAAACGCAGGCGTTTGACGCCGTGCCGCACAGTCGCCTCGATCGGGACTTCGCCATTGCGCATGCGCCGGCTGATGTTCTCCGGGCCGGCCCAAAAGGTCGAATCCAGCCCTCCCTCGCGGGCCAAGGCGTTGACCACGCCGCCCTGGGCGGTTTCCGCCAGCAGGCGCAACGCACGATAGAGGTTGGATTTGCCGCTGCCGTTGGGGCCGGTGATCAGGTTCAACCGGCCCAGCGGGATCACCAATTTATTGATCGAGCGGTAATTGGCGACCGCGAGGGTTTTAAGCATAAAGGACTTTCTCTGTGGCCCCGAAACGGCATCAGGATAACCGCGTTGGCGAATTTGACTTGTAGGATCTATCTGCAACCCCTATAGGAGGAAATGCCTATCAGCGTAGGCGAAGGTGGAACCCTGTTCTAAGCTCACAGTCGTATCGAACTGGCACGTCCGTACAACGCAAAGGAGTCTGCATGGCTGCTCCCGGATTGAAAACAGTGGTTGGCCTGAGTTTCCTGGTTTTGCTAACCGCCTGCGGCGATAAACCCCAGGTCGAAAAGGATCGCCCGCGGGTTTTCGTGCAAGAGGTCAAATCGGCCGACTACGCGGCCTCAGTGACCCTCACGGGTGATGTCCAGGCGCGGGTGCAGACGGAACTGTCGTTTCGCGTCGGCGGCAAGATCATCCAGCG
>DQGF01000254.1:0-6587 GCA_003525045.1 Pseudomonas sp.
ATGTACTCGGACATGTCGAAGCGAACCAGTTCGATGCCCAATGCCTTGGCCAACTGACGCGCCGCTTCGGTTTTACCGACACCGGTAGGCCCTGCGAACAGGAACGAACCGACAGGCTTGTCAGGCGACTTGAGGCCGGCACGGGACAGTTTGATTGCGGTCGACAGCGAGTCGATCGCAGCATCCTGACCAAACACCGTCAACTTCAGGTCACGCTCAAGGTTACGCAGCAGCTCTTTGTCGGAGCTGGTGACGTGCTTAGGCGGAATCCGCGCGATTTTCGCGACGATGTCCTCGACCTGAGGCACTTCGATGCGTTTCACGCGTTTCTCGATTGGCTGCAGACGCTGGTAGGCGCCCGCCTCGTCGATGACGTCGATGGCTTTGTCCGGCATGTGCCGATCATTGATGTAGCGCGAAGCCAGTTCGGCCGCCGCACGCAACGCTTCATCGCTGTATTCGATGTTGTGGTGCGCTTCGAAACGACCTTTCAGGCCGCGCAGGATACCGATGGTGTCTTCCACCGACGGCTCCGACACATCGACCTTCTGGAAGCGCCGGGCCAAGGCACGGTCCTTCTCGAAGATCCCGCGGAATTCCTGGAACGTGGTCGATCCGATGCAACGGATATCGCCCGACGACAGCAACGGCTTGAGCAGGTTCGAGGCATCCATGACGCCACCGGACGCGGCGCCCGCACCGATGATGGTGTGGATCTCGTCGATGAACAGGATCGCCTGCGGACGTTTTTTCAGCTCATTGAGCAGCGCCTTGAAGCGCTTCTCGAAATCGCCACGGTATTTGGTCCCGGCCAGCAGGGCTCCCAGATCGAGGGAATACACCACGCTGTTGGCCAGCAGGTCCGGCACCTGGTTGTCGACAATACGCTTGGCCAGGCCTTCGGCAATCGCGGTTTTACCCACGCCTGCCTCGCCCACCAGCAGCGGATTGTTTTTGCGACGACGCGCCAGGATCTGCGCGACACGCTCGACTTCCAGCTCACGGCCTACCAACGGATCGATTCGACCCTGGCGCGCGAGCTCGTTGAGGTTGCTGGCATAAGCATCCAGGGGATTGCCTGAAGATGAAGACTCACCGCCCTCGTCGTCCTGCATATCTTGCTCACCTTCAGAGTGATCGCCGTGCCCTGGCACTTTGGAAATGCCATGGGCGATGTAGTTGACGACATCGATGCGCGCAACGCTCTGCTGTTTCAGCAGGAACACTGCCTGACTCTCTTGCTCACTGAAGATCGCGACCAGCACGTTGGCGCCAGTCACTTCGCGTTTGCCCGAGCTCTGTACGTGAAAGACAGCACGCTGCAGAACACGCTGGAAGCCCAGGGTTGGCTGGGTTTCACGATCCTCGTCATGCACGGGGATCAATGGCGTGGTCGAGTCGATGAACTCCTGCAGATCATGCTTGAGTTTGTCGAGGTTTGCGCCGCAGGCACGCAAAACGGTGGCGGCAGCCTCATTGTCCAATAGGGCCAGCAGGAGGTGTTCGACGGTCATGAATTCATGACGCTTCGAACGAGCCTCCTTGAAGGCAAGATTGAGGGTGACTTCGAGCTCGCGGTTTAACATAGCTTCACCTCATACCCAAGTGGTCGGCGATTAACCGTCCTTCTCGATTTCACAGAGTAGCGGATGCTGGCTTTCCCTGGCGTACTGGTTGACCTGCATAGCCTTAGTCTCGGCGATGTCGCGGGTAAACACTCCACATACTGCCCGTCCTTCTGTGTGGACGGCCAGCATGACCTTGGTCGCCAGCTCGCGATTCAGGTTAAAAAACACCTCGAGCACTTCGACGACGAAATCCATCGGTGTGTAGTCATCGTTGAACAAAACCACCTTGTACATCGGCGGCGCCTGTAAAGCAGGCTTTGCCTCCTGAACAGCAATGCCTGCTGAATCGTCGTCGTGTTCCTCCGGGCGATCCTTTTGGAGAGTCGGGCGATCCTGATTGAATGTTAGTCGAATCTGGCTGATTGCATGCATGGAAAGAAAGGTTCGTCAGTTGTGCGAATACAGTGGTGGGGGCGGCCATCGTCGATTTCAACTCCGACTGCCTGGTCACCTTGACTATCGGCAAAACGGTGTTACAACCAATAGAGCCCACAGTGGGTAAAAAAGGTCCGTGGAGTCAACCTTATTTCCAGGAAATGACTGCGGATGTACTGGATGATACTCCAGTGGTGGAGTCTGTTGCAGAGGGATATGGGTATGTCAGGTGTCAAGGTCAGCGGCAAGGTCAAATGGTTCAACAATGCCAAGGGTTACGGTTTCATCAACGAGGAAGGCAAGAGCGAAGACCTCTTTGCCCACTACTCGGCCATCAAGATGGACGGCTATAAAACCCTGAAAGCCGGGCAAGCCGTGACGTTCGAGATCATCCAGGGCCCCAAGGGCCTGCATGCCATCGAAATTCACGATGCCAACGTCATCACGACGCCCACCCCCACCGCCACCTCTCAAGAAACCGCAATGAACTGACGCGACCAATCATCCAGTCATAAAAAACCGCCCGACTCAATCACTTGAGTCGGGCGGTTTTTTGTTACATCTGCATTCGCTTACATATGCGAAATCAGCGCATCACCAAACGCCGAAGAAGACAGCAGTTTCGCGCCATCCATCAGACGTTCGAAGTCATAGGTCACGGTCTTGGCGGAAATCGCGCCATTGGTGCCCTTGATGATCAGATCGGCCGCTTCGGTCCAGCCCATGTGACGCAGCATCATCTCGGCGGACAGGATCAGCGAACCCGGGTTGACCTGGTCCTTGCCAGCGTATTTCGGAGCAGTACCGTGGGTCGCTTCGAACATCGCGATGGTGTCGGACAGGTTGGCACCCGGCGCGATGCCGATACCGCCCACTTCGGCCGCCAGGGCGTCGGAAAGGTAGTCGCCATTGAGGTTCAGGGTCGCGATCACATCGTACTCGGCCGGGCGCAGCAGGATCTGCTGGAGCATGGCGTCGGCGATGGCATCCTTGACGATGACGTTCTTGCCGGTTTTCGGGTTTTTGAACTGCATCCATGGACCGCCGTCGAGCAGGGTCGCGCCGAATTCTTCAGCCGCCACTTCGTAGGCCCACTCCTTGAAGGCACCTTCGGTGAACTTCATGATGTTGCCTTTGTGCACGATGGTCAGCGAGTCGCGGTCGTTGTCGACCACATACTGCAGGGCCTTGCGCGCCAGACGCTTGGTGCCTTGCAGCGAAACCGGCTTGATGCCGATACCGCAGTTTTCGTCGAAACGGATCTTGGTGACGCCCATTTCTTCTTTGAGGAACTTGATGACCTTGGTCGCCTCCGGCGAACCGGCCTTCCATTCGATACCGGCATAAATGTCTTCCGAGTTTTCGCGGAAGATCGTCATGTCGACGTCGCCTGGCTTCTTGACCGGGCTAGGCACGCCTTCGAACCAGCGCACAGGGCGCAGGCAGACATAAAGGTCGAGTTGCTGACGCAGGGCCACGTTCAGGGAACGGATGCCGCCACCGACCGGGGTGGTCAGAGGGCCCTTGATGGAAACCACGTAATCCTTGACCGCGTCCAGGGTTTCCTGGGGTAGCCAGGTGTCCTGATCGTAAACCTGAGTCGCTTTCTCCCCGGCGTAGACTTCCATCCAGGAAATTTTGCGATCGCCGCCGTAAGCCTTCTTCACAGCAGCATCGACAACCTTGATCATGACCGGGCTGATATCAACGCCAATACCATCGCCTTCGATGAAGGGGATGATCGGGTTGTTAGGAACATTGAGAGAATGGTCCGCGTTGACGGTGATTTTTTCGCCGACGGCTGGAACCTGAATCTTCTTGTATCCCATGCTGAACTCCATTGTTTGGATTGAACATCTGGCTTCGTTCGAGCGTACCCCAGTTAATTCGGCGCGCAAACCCTATGTTCCACCCATCTGCCGCAAAGCTGCGCGGTTCGGGATCTACAAGCCTGAAAGCAAAGGGAAAAGCGCCAAACTCAAGCACGGTGCAAGACTCTACGCCCCGCACTCCCCTGCGACCTTTAGACCAATGGACGACATTCGTTGTGTATGAACCATCAGCAGATTGCCAGCTACCTATGTATAATGCCGGCCGCTGACCACAGAGTCACGACGGCCGACCTCTCTGCAACTGAAAATGTAGCCGAGACGTCGGGCCCGAAAAAGCAGGACCGTTATCGCAGTCCACCCGCTTGACGCTCGACTGATGCACCCAACATCACCGCGCACAAATCTCGACATTCGGCTCATGGATGACTTTGAACGAACGCGCTTACCCGGCGCCCCTCGAGTTTTTCTGCGCACGCTTAAGCAAAGAAGAGAGAGTTAATCCGAATATGCCCACCCGCTCGAAGATCATCTATACCTTCACCGACGAAGCCCCCGCCCTCGCCACCTATTCACTGTTGCCTATCGTAGAGGCTTTCACCGCCTCCGCTGATATCGCCGTGGAAACCCGCGATATCTCTCTTGCAGGGCGCATCCTGGCCAGCTTCCCCGAGCAATTGGGTGACAAAGCCGTAGCCGACCACCTCGCCGAACTGGGCGACCTGGCCGTTACGCCTGAAGCCAACATCATCAAGTTGCCGAACATCAGCGCCTCGGTTCCGCAACTGCAAGCCGCGATCAAGGAACTGCAAGCCCAGGGCTTCGCAGTGCCTGACTACCCGGAAACCGTAACCAGCGACGCCGACAAGCTCGCCAAGTCGCGCTACGGCAAGATCATGGGCAGCGCCGTAAACCCGGTCCTGCGCGAAGGTAACTCCGATCGTCGTGCTCCGCTGTCGGTCAAGAACTACGCACGCAAGCACCCACACAAAATGGGCGCCTGGGCCAAGGACTCCAAGTCCCACGTGGCTCACATGAGCACCGGCGATTTCTACGGCAGCGAGAAAGCTGCCCTGATGGACGCCGCTGATGCCGTCAAAATCGAACTGATCGCCCAAGACGGCACCACCACCGTCCTGAAAGAAAAAACCACCGTGCAAGCCGGTGAGATCCTCGATTGCGCGGTCATGAGCAAAAACGCTCTGCGCCGCTTCATCGCTGCCGAGATCGAAGACGCCAAGCAAAAAGGCGTGCTGCTGTCGGTTCATTTGAAAGCCACCATGATGAAGGTCTCCGACCCGATCATGTTCGGCCAGATCGTTGCCGAGTTCTATAAAGACGCACTGGCCAAGCACGCTGACGTGCTGGCACAGATCGGCTTTAACCTGAACAACGGCATCGGCGACTTGTACGCTCGCATCAAGGCCTTGCCTGCCGAGCAACAAGCGCAGATCGAAGCGGACCTCCAGGCGGTCTACGCCGTTCGTCCGTCGTTGGCCATGGTCAACTCCGACAAAGGCATCACCAACCTGCACGTGCCGAGCGACGTCATCGTCGACGCCTCGATGCCGGCGATGATCCGTGACTCCGGCAAGATGTGGGGCACTGACGGTCAGCTGCACGACACCAAGGCCGTGATCCCGGATCGCTGCTACGCCACCATCTACCAGGCGGTGATCGAAGACTGCAAGCTGCACGGCGCTTTCGATCCGACCACTATGGGCAGCGTGCCAAACGTCGGCCTGATGGCGAAAAAGGCCGAAGAGTACGGTTCCCACGACAAGACCTTCCAGATCAAGAGCAACGGCGTGGTTCGGATTTGCGACGGTGCCGGTCGCACTCTGCTGGAACAGCCGGTTGAAGCCGGCGACATCTTCCGCATGTGCCAGACCAAAGACGCGCCGATCCAGGACTGGGTCAAGCTGGCCGTCAACCGTGCTCGCGCCAGCAGCACGCCAGCGATTTTCTGGCTGGACCCGATGCGCGCCCACGACGGCGTCGTGATAGAGAAAGTTCAGGCTTACCTGAAGGATCACGACACCGCAGGGTTGGACATCCGCATCATGGCGCCAGTCGACGCGATGAAATTCACCCTGGACCGCACCCGCGAAGGCAAGGACACCATCTCGGTGACCGGCAACGTACTGCGCGACTACCTGACTGACCTGTTCCCGATCATGGAACTGGGCACCAGCGCCAAGATGCTGTCGATCGTGCCGCTGATGAACGGCGGCGGTCTGTTCGAAACCGGCGCTGGCGGTTCGGCACCGAAGCACGTTCAGCAGCTGCTGGAAGAAAACTTCCTGCGCTGGGATTCCCTGGGCGAGTTCCTGGCCCTGGCCGCTTCCCTTGAGCACCTGGGTGTGACGTACAACAACCCTAAAGCTCTGGTGCTGGCCAAGACCCTGGATCAGGCCACCGGCCAGTTCCTGGACAACAACAAGTCGCCATCGCGCAAAGTCGGCAACATCGACAACCGCGGCAGCCACTTCTACCTGGCGCTGTACTGGGCACAAGCCCTGGCCGCCCAGACCGAAGACGCTGCACTGCAGGCGCAGTTCGGCCAGCTGGCCAAGACCCTGGCCGAGAACGAAGCAACCATCGTTGCCGAGCTCAACGCCGTGCAGGGCAAGCCAGTGGACATCGGCGGTTACTACCACGCCAATGCCGAGCTGATCCGCAAGGCCATGCGCCCGAGCAACACCTTCAACGCCGCGATCGCTGCGCTGGTTTAAGGTTGTAAGGTTGTAAGGTT
>DQGF01000254.1:6902-7065 GCA_003525045.1 Pseudomonas sp.
TGTAAGGTTGTAAGGTTGTAAGGATGCAAAGAAGCCCCGGCCCAGTGCCGGGGTTTCTGTTTCCAACACACAAACTCCTTGTAGGAGCGAGGCTTGCCCGCGAAAGCATCACCGCGACATCCGCCAAAGACCGAGGTGGCTGCTTCGCGGGCAAGCCTCGCTC
>DQGF01000254.1:7422-10697 GCA_003525045.1 Pseudomonas sp.
TCTATGGATTGGCTACCCCACATCACCGTCGCCACCATCGTTGAAGACAACGGCCGCTTCCTGATGGTCGAAGAACTCAAGCACGGACGAACGGTACTCAACCAACCCGCCGGCCACCTCGACCCGAACGAAACCCTGATCGACGCCGCCGTGCGCGAAACCCTCGAGGAAACCGGCTGGGACGTCGAACCCACCGGCGTAGTAGGCATTTACCTCTACACTGCCCCCAGCAACGGCGTGACCTACCAACGCGTCTGCTTCACCGCAAAACCGCTCAAGCATCACCCCGACTATCAACTGGACGACGGCATCGTCTGCGCCAAGTGGCTGACGCGTGACGAACTGCTGGCACAGCGCGCAAACTGGCGCAGTGAGCTGATCATCCGTTGTATCGATGATTATCTGGACGGCAATCACTTCGGTCTCGAACTGATCCGCCCTTCTCTTTAGCCTTGTGGGCTGCGGCCTGCTAGAATCGCGTCCTTTTTCAAGACACTCATTGAATCCCTATGCGTGATCCAGCCCCTTCTGACACACAAAAGAAGCGCGTCATTGTCGGCATGTCCGGCGGCGTGGACTCTTCCGTTTCCGCTCTCCTGCTGATCGAGCAGGGCTATGAGGTGGAAGGCCTGTTCATGAAGAACTGGGAAGAAGACGATGGAACGGAATACTGCACCGCCATGGATGACCTGGCGGACGCTCAGGCCGTGTGCGACAGGATTGGCATCAAGCTGCACACCGCCAACTTCGCCGCCGAGTACTGGGACAACGTGTTCGAGCATTTCCTGGCCGAATACAAGGCCGGTCGCACGCCGAACCCGGACATCCTGTGCAACCGCGAGATCAAGTTCAAGGCGTTCCTCGACTACGCCATGATGCTCGGTGCCGACCTGATCGCCACCGGTCATTACGTGCGTCGCCGCGACATCGATGGCCGCACCGAGCTGCTCAAGGGCCTGGACCCGAACAAGGACCAGAGCTACTTCCTGCACGCCGTTGGCGGTGAACAGATCGCCAAGACCCTGTTCCCGGTCGGCGAGCTGGAGAAACCCGAAGTCCGCGCGATTGCCGAGAAGCACGAACTGGCCACCGCGAAGAAAAAGGATTCCACCGGGATCTGCTTTATCGGCGAACGCCGCTTCAGCGACTTCCTCAAGCAATACCTGCCGGCCCAGCCAGGCGAGATCAAGACTACCGAAGGTGAAGTCATCGGCCGCCACCACGGCTTGATGTATCACACCATCGGCCAGCGTCAGGGTCTCGGTATCGGCGGTTTGAAAGACGCCGGTGACGAACCGTGGTACGTGCTGATCAAGGACCTGGAGCACAACGAGCTGATCGTTGGCCAGGGCAATGACCACCCTTATCTGTTTTCCCGCGCCCTGCTCGCCTCGGATATCTATTGGGTCAATCCGATCGACCTGACGGAGCCGCGCAAGCTGACCGCCAAGGTCCGTTATCGCCAGAGCGATCAGCCCTGCACCCTGGAAAAGACCGCCACCGGCTACCGCGCGATTTTCGATGACCCGCAGCGCGCGGTCACCCCGGGACAATCGGTGGTGTTCTACGACGGTGAAATCTGCCTCGGCGGCGGCGTGATCGAAATTGCCGAACCCTGGACGAGCAAGAGCACCAGCAAGGGCCAAGCCCAATGAATCCGACTCAGGAGCAATTGACGGCACTGGGCGGCGTGTTTCTCGCCGCGGTGCTGGTCGACAAGATCGCCAAGACCGGCCAGACCACCGAGGCCGGCCTCACCTGCATGCTCGGCAGCCTGTTGATTCGCGATCCCAAGGACACCCTGGAAGTCTACGGCGGCGACGACCTCAATCTGCGAGAAGGCTACCGTGCGCTGATTGGTGCCCTGGAGCGCGATCCCAGCACCCTTCAGCGCGAACCCCTGCGTTATGCGCTGGCGATGCTGGGCCTGGAGCGTCAACTGGCCAAACGCGGCGACATGCTGGACGAGATCGGCAAGCGACTGCCGCAGATTCAGTCCCAGGTCGAACACTTTGGTGCGGCTCACGAAAACGTGATCGCGGCCTGCGGGGCACTGTATCAGGACACCTTGAGCACCCTGCGCCAGCGGATTCAAGTCCACGGCGACATGCGCAACCTGCAGCAACCGAGCAATGCCTCGAAGATCCGCGCCCTGTTGCTGGCCGGGATTCGCTCGGCGCGCCTGTGGCGTCAGCTGGGTGGGCATCGCTGGCAACTGGTGATCAGCCGTCGCAAGCTGCTTAAAGAGCTTTACCCGCTGATGCGCAGCAGCTGAACCGCACCTGCAAGACTTTGTGTAATTTGTAACGCGTAAGACGCTGGTCAGTTGGCAACGGACCGGCGGATTTTTTCATGTATGATACGCGCCCCATTTCGTTGCCCGACTGTCCGAGAACACCCCATGCAGCTTTCTTCGCTCACTGCGGTTTCCCCTGTTGACGGCCGCTACGCCGGCAAAACCCAGGCCCTGCGCCCAATTTTCAG
Organism: Pseudomonas sp.; assembly: GCA_003525045.1. Classification (GTDB taxonomy): domain Bacteria; phylum Pseudomonadota; class Gammaproteobacteria; order Pseudomonadales; family Pseudomonadaceae; genus Aquipseudomonas. Next base: position 9,907 of record DQGF01000254.1, read on the forward strand.
CGAATACGGTCTGATCCGTGCTCGCGTTCTGGTTGAAGTGCGCTGGCTGCAGCGCCTGGCCGCTCATCCTGCCATCAGCGAAGTGCCGGCGTTCTCTGCCGAAGCCAACGCTGTACTGAACACCCTGGCGGACAACTTCGCTCTGGAGCACGCCGAGCGTGTCAAAGAGATCGAGCGCACCACCAACCACGACGTCAAAGCCATCGAATACCTGCTCAAAGAGCAGGCGGCCAAGCTGCCGGAACTGGCCAAGGTCAGCGAATTCATCCACTTTGCCTGCACCAGCGAGGACATCAACAACCTGTCCCACGCCCTGATGCTGCGCGAAGGCCGTGATGATGTGATGCTGCCGCTGATGCGCCAGACTGCCGAAGCCATCCGCGAACTGGCGATCCGTTTCGCCGACGTGCCGATGCTGTCGCGCACCCACGGCCAACCGGCTTCGCCGACCACCCTGGGCAAAGAACTGGCGAACGTGGTTTACCGTCTGGAGCGTCAAATCGCTCAAGTCGCTGCCGTTCCGCTGCTGGGCAAGATCAACGGCGCTGTGGGCAACTACAACGCACACCTGTCGGCCTACCCTGAGATCGACTGGGAAGAAAACGCCCGCGCCTTCATCGAAGACGAGCTGGGCCTGGGCTTCAACCCGTACACCACGCAGATCGAACCGCACGACTACATCGCCGAGCTGTTCGACGCGATTGCGCGCTTCAACACCATCCTGATCGACTTCGACCGCGACATCTGGGGCTACATTTCCCTGGGTTATTTCAAACAGCGCACCATCGCTG
>DQGF01000156.1 GCA_003525045.1 Pseudomonas sp.
TCACAGGAACTGGCCAGCACCATCAATGGGGTACGTAATTCGTGGCTTACATCACTGGTGAAGAGCTTTTCCCTACCTAGCGCGGCTCGTAACCGGCCCAGCGTCTGATCGAAGGACAATGCCAGTTCCCCGACTTCATCCACGGCATAATCGGGATGAAGCGGCGGCGCCAGATCAAGCAGTTGATCGCGATGCCTGACCTGGCGAGCCAGGCGAATCACCGGGGCCATCACCCGCCGGGCCAGCAATCTGCCCAGCAACGTCGCCAGAACAATGCTCAAGACGAAACCAACAATCACCACGGCGAACAGCACATGTTCACGTTGCTTGAGACTGAGTTGGTTACGCAACAAAACGTATTTCTGACCATTGACCTCTCCGGCCATGGCATAGAAGTCCTCACCCTGATACTGAATCTCCTGAAAACCCGGAGTTAGTGCTTCCAGCGTCGGGTCCATTGCCATAAGCCCCTGCCCGCCCTGGTAGAAAAACAGTTCATCCTTTTCCGGTTGATGGCTCCACTCGCTGGTGCTGTCCATCCGCAGTAAACGATTGAACCCTCCTCCCAGGCTGATGGTGGTGAGATTGCGCTCGACCACGTGTACCGTCGAGATAATCCCGACGGCAAAGACCCCTGCGACCAAAGCACTCATCAGGGCAAATACGATCACAATCCGTTTGGTCAAACTCTGTTTGAAATCCATTCCGATGCGTTACTCCACTGCTGTTTTCAAACTGCGAAACCTGCTGAATTGGGCTGCGGCTTACGACCCCAACGCTTGAACCAAAGATACACTACTGGTGTTGTGTACAAAGTCAGAATCTGAAACAGTCAGATCGCAATGTGCCTCCCCTCAGGCTCAGCTAAGTTTCGTTACGTACCTTCTCCTCTGCGCACATTCCGCGCTGCTCAGGAGAGGCTACCCGCCTATGAAATCCGCAATAGCCGGCTGGCTCAACAAAGTACCCGAAGTGACGCTGTCATTCTGGGTGATCAAGATCTTGTCGACGACCGTGGGTGAAACTGGCGCTGACTTTCTTGCCGTCGATGCGGGCTTCGGTATGGGCCCGACCAGTATCGGCATGGCGGTTTTACTGGCGATCGCGATGTTCTGCCAATTGCGCACCAAAGCCTACACGCCCTGGATCTACTGGCTGACCGTCGTACTGGTGAGCATCGTCGGGACGCAAATTACCGACATTCTTACCGACGTACTGGACGTCAGTCTCTACACCAGCACGGCAATATTTTCCGCCTTATTGGCGATTAACTTCCTGATCTGGTACCGGACCGAACACAACGTGTCGATCCGGGAAATTGTCACGCTGCGGCGGGAGTTGTTTTATTGGGCCACAGTGCTCTGCACCTTTGCCCTCGGTACCGCCGCCGGAGACCTGGCTACCGAAGCATTGGGCCTGGGCTTCACCCTCGGTGCCGTGATCTTCGCAACGCTGATCGCTGCCACCCTGGTAGCCTGGCGCATGGGCAGCAATGTGATGCTGACGTTCTGGATCGCCTACATCCTGACCCGCCCGTTCGGCGCCTCCCTCGGCGATTTGCTGACCCAAGCCAAAACCTACGGTGGTCTCGGAATGGGTGCCACCTGGACCAGTGCCATCTTCCTTTGCGTCATTGTCTTTCTGGTCGCGGTCGCGCAAATCAGCGTCGGCAATCGCAAAACAGTGACTCAGTAAACGCCCATAAGCCATTTAAGGAATCGTCATGCGCCAGATTCAAAACATCATTCGCCATATTGCCATCGTCTCGTCCATTTTTTTGCTCAGCGTCGCCGCCGGTTGCTCCAAACCTGCCGACAAGCCCAATGCCGGCGCCACGTCAGGTACGGTGAGCACACAAACCCAATCGGGTTCAAAACTGGGAGACCTGTCCGAGTTCCGCAACATTGCCGCCGACGTTGCCATGCTCGTCGACAAAAATGATCTGCCCGGTGCGAAAGCCCGCATCAAGGATCTGGAGACCGCTTGGGACTCGGCCGAAGCCGGCATCAAACCTCGCGCCGCCAGCGACTGGCATGTCGTTGACAAGGCGATCGACCGCGCACTCGATGCCTTGCGCGCCAGTAACCCACAACAGAACGACTGCAAGGCTATGATGGATGAGCTGTTGAAGGCCTTCGATTCGATGAAGGGCAAATCCTGATCCCGAGGGTGATCCCACAGCGGACAAACATTTGTACAGAGGCTTCAATACTGGCGCGACGGTCATAACGGTCGCGCCTTTTTTCCGGAGCGGCAAATGCGGATATTGCTGGTTGAAGACGACCCGATGATTGGCGATGCGATCCAGGGCGCCCTGAACGATGCGAGTTATGCCACTGACTGGGTGAAAAACGGTCTCACCGCTCTTGCGACGCTGGAAACCCAACACTATGACCTGGTGCTACTGGATCTTGGGTTGCCCGGGAAGGATGGACTGGATGTACTCGATCATATTCGCGGCCGCAATAATCCGGTACCACTGCTGATCATTACCGCACGCGATAGCCTCAACGATCGCCTGCGCGGCCTTGATGGTGGCGCTGACGACTACTTGGTCAAACCGTTCGATATGGCGGAGCTGCTGGCCCGTATGCGCGCCGTGCTACGTCGCAAGGGTGGCAGCGCACTATCCGTGCTGGACAACGGCGTGGTGTCACTGGACCTGATTTCCAAACAAGCCACCACCGTCGAAAATCGCAACATCCAGCTCTCCAGTCGTGAGTTCGCTCTGTTGCAGGCGCTGTTGGTTCGACCAGGCGCCATTCTCTCGCGTAGTGATCTTGAAGACCGCCTTTACGGTTGGGGCAATGAAGTGGAAAGCAACGCGGTGGAGTTTCTGATTCACGCTTTAAGGCGCAAGTTGGGGAACCATGTCATCAAGAACGTCAGGGGTATGGGATGGATGGTTTCAAAAAGCGTTTGAGTGACTCCGTACAATTACGCCTGTCCGTAACGCTGTCGCTGGCTATCCTGATCGTTGCAGTGGTGGCCGGGATTTTTGCTTTCGTCTCGGCGTTCGACGAGGCCCACGAAATGCAGGACGATACCTTGCGTCAGGTAGCTGTCTTGTTTGATCGGCAGCAGATGACGCTGCACTATCCCGCCTATCAAGCAGTCGATGGCGACAATGAAGAATCCAGGGTCATCGTGCAATACCTGGCCGATGGCAGTAAGGCAATCGGCAACGATGACGCCCTGATACCACTGCCCTTCCCCACCACGCTTGCCGATGGCCTCTGGACCTTGAATGTCACCGGCGAAGACTTTCGTGTGCTGGTCAGAACTACAGCCCGCGGTGAACGCATCGTCGTGGCTCAAGAAACCGGCGTCCGTGACAAAGAAGCCCGCGAGAGCGCCTGGCGAAGTTTGCTGCCGTTTCTCATTCTGTTTCCGGTGCTGTTGCTAGTGGTGGGCGATCTGGTGCGCAAACTGTTCCGTCCGATTACCGCCCTTTCGGCTGACATCGATCGACGCGATGAACAAGCACTGCACCCTATCGACGAGCACCATTTGCCGACTGAGATTCGGCCTTTCGTCGTGGCCATCAATCGCTTGCTCGCGCGCGTCGCGCAGTCCATGGAAAACCAGCGTCGCTTCGTCGCTGACGCTGCCCACGAACTGCGTTCGCCCATGACGGCCCTGTCCCTGCAAGCTGAGCGACTGGCTGCCATAGAGATGCCGGCGCCGGCCCGTGAGCGCCTGTTGCCGTTGTCCCAGGGAATAGAGCGAGGTAGAAATCTAATCGATCAACTGCTGACGCTTGCTGCCGCACAATCGAGTTCGAACCGACCACAGACAGCCGTTTCAGTCCATGAAGTCTATCGACGTGTATTGGAGGATTTATTACCGCTGGCAGAACATAAACACATCGATATTGGTGTTGAGAGTATCGAGGACGTGCATGTCATCATCAATGAAATGGACCTGTTAATCCTGGTCAAGAATCTGGTGGATAACGCGATCCGTTATACCCCCCATGGCGGACGGATCGACCTTTCGGTTGAGCGGGTGCAAGAGACCGCAATCCTGCGGGTCAAGGACTCAGGCCCAGGCATTACCGAAGAGGAACAAACGCGGGTATTCGATCCGTTTTATCGCAGTCGGGGAACCGATGCAGCAGGCTCCGGGCTGGGTCTGTCTATCGTCAAGGCGATAGCAGACCGCACGGGGGTACGCGTTCAATTGAGTTTCTCTGACGAGACGAAGAAGAGCGGTTTATGTGTTTCGGTATGGTTGAAACAGGCAAGTGCTGCGGCTTCCGCACAGGGCTGAGGGACCGAACTGTTACACTGGGTATGCCGCACTACGATTCCGTTCACCTTCAGGCTTATCTCAATGGGCTCGTCATTCTTTTCATCGTGGACATTCTGGGCACTGCTGTCAGCAGTGTTCGCAGCAATGACGGCTATTTTTGGCAAAATAGGCATAACCGGGATTAACTCTGACTTCGCCACGCTGATACGCACCGTGGTGGTTTTGCTCAGCCTGGCGATGATCTTATACGCGACCGGGCAATACCAATCCCTCGGCTCGATATCGGCTCGTAGCTATTTGTTTCTTGTCTTATCTGGTTTGGCAACAGGAGCTTCTTGGGTATGTTACTACCGCGCTCTGCAGCTCGGACAAGCGTCCTTGGTTGCCCCGGTGGACAAACTCAGCGTGGTACTTGTCGCAGTCTTGGGGGTTACTCTGTTGGGAGAAAGACTCGACATTCGACAATGGTCAGGAATCAGCCTGATCACCATCGGAGTAATTTTGTTGGCGTGGCGACAATAGCAGCTCACATCTGTAGATCATCGCTATCGATGCATCGTGTGGAACTTCCTCCCATAGCCCTTAAATCGATTGGCTATTTAAGTTAGAAAAATTCGTTTCTACGAACTCGGGATAAGTGACTAGCCTATGCAATCTGGCTATTGGATAACCCGTGACTAGGCAGGTGTTTCTGGCTGGCTGACATGAGCCGATGATATAGACCCTACACGATCGGCACATTTCGACCCAAAGCGGTAGTTCCCGCATTTCTACCGTCGGCCCGCCCCTTCCCCAGCCTCCCGCAGGCGATCCCGACACCTCGGCCTGAGCCGTTTCCGCGACCCTTGATACGGTTCAAGGTCCTATCCGCTTGACTGGAGGGACCGATGGAGCCTGCTGAACACAAGTCCGGTAGCACGGGCCGCCCCCCCAATCGCGGCTTGACCCCCGAGATCGTCCCGCCCAAAGGCGGTGGTGCCCTCAGCGGGATGGGCGAAAAGTTTGCCGCTGACCCCGTCACCGGAACGGGCTCGATGTCGGTGCCTATTGCCACTTCTCCCGGGCGCTGCGGATTCGGCCCTCAGCTGTCAATTCACTACAACTCCGGTGCAGCAAACGGGCCCTTCGGCTTCGGCTGGAACCTGTCGCTTCCCGTTGTCTCGCGCAAAACGGAAAAGGGCTTGCCGCTTTACAGGGATGCAGAAGCGTCCGACATCTTCATGCTCTCGGGTGCCGAAGACCTGATACCGATCCTGCTCCATGTCGACGACGACTGGGTCCGCGAAGTACTGCCGCTGCGCACCGTGTATGGAAACCAGTACAGCATCCACCGGTATCGTCCTCGCGTCGAAGGGTTGTTCGCGCGCATCGAACGCTGGGTGAACGCCGCCAACGCGTCGGACACGTTCTGGCGCTCGATCTCCAAAGACAACATCACGACCTGGTACGGCAGGACTGCGCAGAGTCGGATTGCGGATCCTCTGGACCCCGGCCGCATTTTCAGCTGGTTGATTTGCGAAAGCCATGACGACAAGGGCAACGCCGTTTTCTACGAATACAAGCCGGAGGACTCGGCAGGCGTCGACCTTTCCCAAGTCCAGGAGCGCAATCGCAGTGACCTGACGCGATCGGTCCAGCGTTACGTCAAGCGCATCCGTTACGGCAATCGCGTGCCTTACTTGCCGGACCTGGCCGCCACAGAACCGCTCCAGCCACCCGTCGACTGGTGCTTCGAGGTGGTATTCGACTACGGCGAGCACGACCTGCTGGCCCCGGTCCCCCAGGAAACATCACAGACGTGGACCTGCCGGCTCGATCCATTCTCGAACTATCGTGCGGGCTTCGAAATCCGCACCTATCGCCTGTGCCGGCGAGTCCTGATGTTTCATCATTTCGCCGGGGAACCGAACGTCGGCCTCGATTGCCTGGTACGCGCCACCCACCTGGAACACGCATCCGCCCCACCTGTCGACACCACGCAGCCTTTTTACGCTTACTTGCTCAGTGCCACCCAGACGGGCTACGTTCGCGATGGCGCCACTGGATACCGCGCGAGTTCGCTGCCACCGCTCGAGTTCGAGTATACGCAGGCTGAAATCGACGAGTCCGTGCGCGAGGTCGACGCTGAGAGTTTGCGCAACCTGTCGACTGGACTCAGCGACGCCAGCTATCGCTGGGTGGATCTGGAGGGTGAAGGCGTCCCCGGCATCCTCACCGAACAGGGCGGCAGCTGGTATTACAAGTCGAACCTGAGCCCTGCCAACCAGCAGGTCATCGCCGGCACTGAAGTCTCCCTGCCGCGCTTCGGGCCGACGCAGCGCGTAGCACGGCAACCCTCGCCGGCTTCCTTGAACAGCGACCGCGTGCATCTGATGAATCTGTCGGGTGCCGGCGATCTCGCTGTCGTGGCATTCGACGGCCCCTCCCCCGGCTATTTCGAGCGCACCGATGAGCAGGACTGGAACCGCTTCAAGAGGTTCCAGTCGATCCCTGTCCTCGACTGGAGCAACCCGAACCTCAGGTTCATCGATGTGACCGGCGACGGATTCCCCGATCTGCTCATCAGCGAGGACCACGCGTTCTGCTGGCATGCCTCCTTGTCGGTCAATGGCTTCGCGCCAGCGCAGCACCGGCCCCAGTCACTGGATCAGGAAGCAGGACCGCAACTGGTTTTCGCTGATGGCAGCGAGTCGATCTTTCTGGCCGATATGTCCGGGGATGGCCTGACCGACCTCGTTCGCATTCGCAACGGCGAGGTCTGTTACTGGCCCAACCTTGGCTATGGCCGCTTCGGTGCCAAGGTCACAATGGCGCAGTCGCCCCACTTCGATCACGCCGACCTCTTCGACGGCAACCGCCTGCGCCTCGCCGACATCGATGGATCCGGCACGACGGACATCCTCTATTTCGCGAGTGACGCTATCGATCTTTATTTCAATCAATCCGGCAACGCCTGGGGAAGTCGACGCCGCCTCGCACATTTCCCTGCCGTCGAATCGGTATCGTCGGCCACGGTGCTGGACCTGCTCGGCAACGGCACGGCCTGTCTGCTCTGGTCTTCACCCTTGCCCACGAGCGCATCGCGCCCGATG
>DQGF01000068.1 GCA_003525045.1 Pseudomonas sp.
GTATTGGAAATATCTTGTAACCTAATGATTTGTATTATTATTTTGTGAATAGCCCTGATCGGTGGCGGTGCTGGGTCGTCCGGATTTCCGAACAAATGCGACATTCATGTTCGGCTCTCCGAGAGCTCCGACCCTGTTAGCATTGGCGATAACGAAAATGCTTGTGTCTGCCACTCAAAAACACAAAACGACGCTTTTCCGGCGTTGACAAATATCAGCAGGCTTCGCATAGTTCGGTCTACGCAAACGTTTGCGCGACCCTCTCGATGGCTTGATCCTTCGGCGGACGCGATGCTGCCTACGCCTACGCCTACGCCTGCGCAAGCGTTGCTCACAATAATCATAAGATCGGAGTGAACCCATGAAGCTGCCATTCGCTGGACGTCTTCTTGCTGTCGCTATGCTGGCTGCCGCATCCGCCGCGTTGCCTGTCTCTTCGGCGTTCGCCGAAACGCCTGAAAAACCCAAAGTCGCACTGGTCATGAAATCCCTGGCCAACGAATTCTTCCTGACCATGGAAGACGGCGCCAAGGCCTATCAGAAAGACCACGCCGACGATTTCGAGCTGATCTCCAACGGCATCAAGGATGAAACGGACACTGCCAACCAGATCCGTATCGTCGAGCAGATGATCGTGTCCAAGGTCAATGCGCTGGTCATCGCGCCAGCGGACTCCAAGGCCATGGTGCCGGTGATCAAGAAGGCAATCGATGCCGGCATCACCGTGATCAACATCGATAACCAACTGGACCCGGCGGTCGTCAAAAGCAAAAACATCACGGTGCCGTTCGTAGGCCCGGACAACCGCAAAGGCGCGCGTCTGGTGGGTGAGTACCTGGCCAAGCAATTGAAGGCCGGTGACGAAGTCGGCATCATCGAAGGCGTTTCCACGACCACCAACGCCCAGGCCCGCACCGCAGGCTTCAAGGATGCGATGGAAGCGGCGCAGATCAAGGTGGTGTCCCTGCAATCCGGCGATTGGGAAATCAACAAGGGCAACCAGGTTGCCTCCTCCATGCTCAGCGAATACCCGAACATCAAGGCTCTGCTGGCCGGCAACGACAGCATGGCCGTCGGCGCGGTGTCTGCTGTGCGTGCCGCCGGCAAGGCCGGCAAAGTACAAGTGGTCGGCTACGACAACATCAACGCCATCAAGCCCATGCTCAAGGATGGCCGCGTGCTGGCCACCGCAGACCAGTTCGCTGCGAAGCAGGCCGTGTTCGGCATCGAGACCGCGCTGAAGATCATCAAGGGTGAGAAAGTCGACGGCGGCGTCAATGGCGTCATCGAAACTCCGGTCGAGCTGGTGACCAAGTAGTCCTTCTGGCGACATAACGGTGCTCGCCCGTCCGGGCGAGCGCATGGAGAGTTTCTATGTCAGTTTTCGCCCCGAACGCTGTCCTCTCGGTCAGCGGCATCGGCAAAACCTACGCCCAACCGGTCCTGAGCGGCATCGACCTGACGCTGATGCGCGGTGAAGTGCTGGCGCTGACCGGCGAGAACGGCGCCGGCAAAAGCACGCTGTCGAAGATCATTGGCGGGCTGGTCACGCCGACCACCGGCCAGATGCAGTTCCAGGGGCAGGATTATTGCCCCGGCAGCCGCACCCAGGCCGAAGACCTGGGCATCCGCATGGTCATGCAGGAACTCAATCTGCTGCCGACGCTGTCGGTGGCGGAAAACCTGTTTCTGCACAACCTGCCCAGCCATGGCGGCTGGATCAGTCGCAAGCAATTGCGCAAGGCGGCGATCGAGGCCATGGCTCAGGTCGGGCTCGACGCGATCGACCCGGACACCCTGGTCGGCGAACTCGGCATCGGCCATCAGCAAATGGTCGAGATCGCGCGCAACCTGATCGGCGATTGCCATGTGCTGATCCTCGACGAACCGACCGCGATGCTGACCGCCCGTGAAGTCGAGATGCTGTTCGAGCAGATCACCCGCCTGCAAGCGCGCGGCGTTTCGATCATCTACATTTCCCATCGCCTCGAAGAACTGGCCCGGGTCGCCCAGCGCATCGCGGTGTTGCGCGACGGCAACCTGGTCTGCGTCGAGCCGATGGCCAATTACAACAGTGAGCAACTGGTCACGTTGATGGTCGGTCGCGAACTCGGCGAACACATCGACATGGGCCCGCGCAAGATCGGCGCTCCGGCGTTGACGGTCCAAGGCCTGACCCGTTCCGACAAGGTTCGCGACGTGTCCTTCGAAGTGCGTGCCGGCGAGATCTACGGGATTTCCGGTCTGATCGGGGCAGGGCGCACCGAGTTGCTGCGCCTGATCTTCGGTGCCGACACGGCGGACAGCGGCACTGTCGCGCTGGGTTCGCCAGCGCAGGTCGTGAGCATCCGTTCACCGGCGGATGCGGTCGGTCACGGCATCGCCTTGATCACCGAAGACCGCAAAGGCGAGGGCCTGCTGCTCACGCAATCGATCAGCGCCAATATTGCCCTGGGCAATATGCCGGTGATTTCCAGCGGAGGATTTGTCAGCAACGGTGACGAGATGGCCCTGGCCCAGCGTCAGATCGACGCCATGCGGATTCGCAGTTCCAGCCCCACGCAATTGGTGTCGGAGTTGTCTGGCGGTAACCAGCAGAAAGTCGTGATCGGCCGCTGGCTGGAGCGCGATTGTTCGGTGCTGCTGTTCGATGAGCCGACCCGCGGCATCGACGTCGG
>DQGF01000007.1 GCA_003525045.1 Pseudomonas sp.
TCCTGGCTAGCTTTTTGGCTTCTGGCCGGTCCGATTTTGCTGGCTATTGCGAGCACTGCATACAGTCTGTATCTCAGATGGCGTTACCTAGACGCCATGCTGGAGGCCTTAAAAAATAGTCGTTATGTCCACACCTGGGGTCCAGGTTTGCGGCAACAGGGGTGGTTTGGGGGCCTCTTGCTGATAGCAAAAATCGCCGGGATGGTGACTATGCCAAGGGTTTCAATCCGCATTGGTGAGCTGGACCCCGAGGATAATAAAAACTTTCCCCCACATCTAAAGCGTCTTTTGAAAATCAAAGCGGTGATGCTGGTTGGCATTGCTGTTTGGGGATTCATTGCGTATGGGCTGATGAAGTTGGAGTGATTTTTGGGGCTTCACCTCAAGCATAAAACGGCACTCGGTATTTCCAGTTGTAACCTGGTGCACCGCTGGGACATCGCCGGGGCGCGCTCGGACAGATTCCAGGTTATGCCGCTATGTGAATGCGACCAGTCGTGCTTCGCGAGTTAGCTCGCACATTGGATTAACTGCGAATACAAGTTTGTGAGCCATATAAATCAAACGTAGGGACAAGCCAGTGTTTAAGTATTTATTAAAGAGTGCCTTTGATCACATCCCATCCTGATTTTGTGTTCCTTACTTCATGGGTAGTCGTGCTTCTACTCGTGTTCCTCAGCGAGGTGGTCGTGCTGTTTACAGCCTATTTTCGACTAGAACAAATGGAAGATCACTTTATTGCTTCGCATCTGGTGAGCATCAATCGAAAAATAGTAGGAAAAGGGCCATTGGGGCGAGTCAATAGAGTAAGGCTGATAGGAGCATTAACGGGCCGTTTCACTCTTTTTCAAACGCTGGATCCTTATGCATTCATGGAAGCCGAAATTTTTCCGGAGCACCTGAAAAAATGGGTGAAGATACCGGGATGCATCATGCGGATCGCTCTAGCTGGCGCAGCTTTACTCACGCTGTGGTTCAGTTTCGAGTGGCTATGCACGACCGTATCCAAACCGGCAAGCGACTTGAAGATGCTCTGCATTGCCATATTGATAACGTGTGTTGTTTTGGGTCTGCTGGCTGTGCTCGTACGGGTATACATCAGTTTTTTTAAACTGGATGAGCTTGAGTCTCTTCTGAACAACTCCTACTTCGTTGCCCGCAACCGTCGAGTGATGGGGAGCAGCTTGTATGGCCGCTACTGTCGCTTGTCCCACATTTCGACCATGCTTTTGTTGGACGATGATTTTTTGTCGAAAAGTGATCCATATGCAATGGATGACATCGCTCGCTTTCCCTTATCTCTGCGACGACTAGTCAATTTCCCAATCGGATGCTCGCCTATTCAGTCGTTGGCTTTTGCGTGTTCTTCCTCTGCGGAAATCTCTTCGGAATAATTGGCTAGAAGGAACAAAATAGCCCTAGTCAATTTTTAGTCTCCTGCCGGATGTCGGTTTTTGCCCATGCCTTGTAGGTAACCTCCTAAAGGAGGAGGGGGGCTGATGTGGAGCCACCAAAAGTAGAAACGGCACCCGAAGGTGCCGTTTCTGTTTTTCTACCGAGTGTCGCTAAGCAATCAACCCGCCAACCCCGCCTGCTGAACCAGGTTCAGCAACGGCTGCGGATACAGCCCGAGGAAGAACGCCAGTGCGGCGATGGCCAGCAGCATCACGCCGCCTGCACGTTGTTCCCAATGCAGTTGCGCATCGTGGCGACGCAGGTTCGGTTCGATCAGGTACAGGGTGACCATCACGCGCAGGTAGTAGAAGACGCCGATGGCGCTGCCCAGTACCAGGGAACCGACCAGCCACCATTGGTGCGACTCGACACCGGTAGCGATGATGTAGAACTTGCCGATGAAGCCCGCGGTCAGCGGGATACCGGCCAGGGACAGCATCATCACGGTCAGTACGGCGGTCAGGTACGGCCGGCGCCAGAACAGGCCGCGGTATTCGTACAGGGCATCCGCGTCACGGCCTTTGTACGGCGAGGACATCAGGGTGATCACGCCGAAGGCGCCGAGGCTGGTGATCACGTAGGTGACCAGGTACACGCCGATTGCTTCCACGGCCAGCCCCTTGCTCGCCACCAGGGCGATCAGCAGGTAGCCGAAGTGGGCGATGGACGAGTAACCCAACAGACGCTTGAGGTTGCTTTGGGTCAGTGCCAGCAGGTTACCGAACAGGATCGACGCGATGGCGATGATGGTCAGCACGTCGCTCAACACACCGCTGCTTGCGGCTGGCGAGATCTGGAACAGACGCACCATCACCGCGAACACGGCGACTTTCGACGCGGTGGCCAGGAACGCAGCCACCGGTGCCGGAGCCCCTTCGTAAACGTCCGGGGTCCAGAGGTGGAAGGGCACCAGCGACAGCTTGAACGCCAGGCCGATCAGCATCATGCCCAGGCCCAGTTGCGCCAGAGAACTTGGCAGGCCGGTGGCGGCCAGGGCCTGGCCGATACCGACGAAGCTCAGGCTGCCGGAGTCGGCGTAGAGCAGGGCCATACCGAACAACAGGAACGCGGAACCGGCGGCCGACAGCACCATGTACTTGATACCGGCTTCCAGCGAGCGCTTGTTGAAGAAGGCGTAGGCCACCAGACCGTAAACCGGTACCGAGAGCAGTTCCAGACCGATGAACAACCCGGCCAGGTGCTGCGCGCTGACCAGGACCAGGCCACCGGCGGCGGCCATCAGGATCAGCAGGTACAGTTCTTCACGGTTGCCCGGGTAACCCGAACCGCCATCGCCGAGGTAGGCGTGGGCGAGGGTCACACAAGCGAGGGTGGCGACCAGGATCAGCGCCATGTACAGACACGCGAAGCTATCGATCTGCAGCAGAGGGGTCACGGCCAGAGGCGCGACTTTCAGGGCTAGCAGGGTCGA
>DQGF01000248.1:0-3685 GCA_003525045.1 Pseudomonas sp.
GGAGCAAGCTCCCTCGCCACAGCCGGACTATTACGGCCGGGCGCGCAGCTGCTGCGCCAGATTCTGGATCTGCGCCTGAAGCGTGTTGATGTTACGCGTGACCTGGCCACGGAAGGCGTCGAACTCGGCGGTAGTAGCGCCTTGTGCCGCACTTGGACGATTGTCCTGCTGGCTTTTGAGGACAACCATGTCTTGTTCCAGGCGGTCGATGGCAGCGCTCGGGTTGCCTTGCTTCTTCAGCGCAGCGATGTCGGCGCCGAGGCTTTTCAGCTGAGCGTCAATCTTGCTGGTGTCGGTAGGGGCATCTTTCAGCGCGGCCAATTCACTGTTCAACGTTTTGACCTGCGCCTGCAATTGCGCGTTGGCGCTCTGTTGCTCGGTGTTCTGGGCGGTGATCTGCGCCAGGCGCTTGTCCAGCTCGGTGGTTTGCGCGGTCATCTGCGCCAGACGCTTGTCCAGCTCGGAAGTCTGGCCCGCGACACCTTGCTGCTGCTTGCCTTGATCCTGAAGTTTGCTTTCCAGTTGTTTGATTTGCAGCTTCAGCGCTTCACTGTCGCTGCTGACGTTGCTCTGGCTGGCGACCACCTTGCCGGAAATGTCCTGCAGGCGCCCCGCCGCGTCCTCGCTGATACGGGCGAAACTTTCCTGAGTCGCCACCAATTGCTGTTCCATCAGCGAGATTTGCTGAAAGCTCCACCAGGCAAGGCCCGCGAACGCGAAGAACAAGGCACCGACCAGCGCCCACAACGGGCCGGTGCTCGGGCCTTTGACCTTGACCACGGGCGTGGTGCGCGAACGCACGGAGGTGCGCGCGGTGGGCACTAAATCATCGTCGTCGAGGCTGTCGGCACGCAGGCTCGGTACATCGTCGAAGTCGTCGTTGGCATCGTTACGCATGGACATTGAGGCAACCTTTGTGGAACGCGGTGATGGCTTGATGCGGCGAGTATAACCCCCACTGTCGCACCGATTGACCCTGAACCCGAGGCTCGGTTCAGTGCAGCAGGTTTCAGCGAATGTCCTGAGCCTTCCACCAGCCGCAGAATTCATCCAGGGCCGTCCAGAGACTGACCTTCGGATCGTAATCCAGATAATGCCGCGCCCGGCTGATGTCCAGGGTGAAATTTTTGTTCATGACCTGCATGCCCAGGCGCGACAGGGTCGGCTCGGGACGGCCCGGCCACAGCTTGCACACGCCCTCGTTGAGCGCCGCCACGGTGTAGGCCAGCGCGTAGGAACGGTAGCGGGTGACCTGTGGCACGTCCATCTTGCGCATCACGTAATTGACCACATCCCACAACGGCACCGGCGCACCGTTGCTGATGTTGTAGGCCTTGCCCAAGGCTGAGCCCGTCACCCGCAAGCTGCTGAGCAATGCTTCATTCAGGTTCTGCACGCTGGTGAAATCCACCTTGTTCAAACCGTTACCCACTATGGCCAGGCGACCTTTGCGTTGCATTTTCAACAAGCGGGGGAAAATGCTCATGTCGCCGGCACCCGTGACGAAACGCGGGCGCAGGGCCAGGGTTTCGAGGCCGAACTCCTGGGCACCGAAGACTTTTTGCTCGGCCAGGTATTTGGTCGCGGCGTAGGGATGCTTGAAACGCTTGGGCACCTGTTCTTCAGTCAATCCCAGATGATCGCGGCCATCGAAGTAGATCGATGGCGACGACAAGTGCACCAGTCGCCGCACTCGCCGTTTCAGGCAGGCTTCGACCACGTTTTCGGTGACCTGCACGTTGCCTTGATGAAAGTCCTGATAGCGCCCCCACAAACCGACCGAGCCAGCGCAATGCACCACCGCTTCGACGTCGGAACACAGGTCACGCGCCAGTTGCGGGTCACTCAGGTCGCCCTGAATGAACTCGGCGCCACGGCGCACCAGGTGCTCCACGCTCTCGGCCCGGCGACCGTTGACCCGCACGTCCAGGCCCTGCTCCAGGGCGAAACGCGCAAAGCGCCCGCCAATAAAGCCGCTTGCGCCGGTGACCAGAATCTTCATGAATTGCTCCAACAAATGCAGTTGCAAGCTTCAAGCTACAAGCTGCAAGTTAAAAACGATCCGCAAGCGCTTTACTTGCAGCTTGCAGCTTGACGCTTAAGGCTGCTCCAAGGGCACCAACCATTGCTTCGATGAGCGCACCAATTGATCGGTGAGTAATCCCAACAGCTGACCGCCATTGCGCCAATGATGCCAGTACAGCGGTACATCGATCGGCTTATCTGGCAAAAGCTCCAGCAAAACGCCTTTTTCCAGTTGATCGCGCACTTGCAGCTCAGGCACCAGGCCCCAACCCAGGCCCGCCTCCGTGAGACGGATAAAGCCTTCGGACGATGGGCATAAATGGTGTTCGAAACCGCCATCCACGCCCAGCGACGCAAGGTAACGATGCTGCAGGAAGTCATCCGGCCCGAATACCAGTGCCGGGGTTCGGGCCAACTGATCGGCGCGCACACCTTGCGGAAAATGCCGGGCAATGAAGGCCGGGCTGGCCAACGCGCGGTAACGCATCGCGCCCAGCAAAACACTGCGGGCGCCAGCCACCGGTCGCTCGCTGGCGCAGACGCAGGCCGCCACTTCGCCTGCGCGCATGCGTTTGAGGCCGACAGTCTGGTCTTCGACCACCAGGTCCAGCAGCAGATGTTGTTCCGCACAAAAGTCGCCCACCGCCACAGCCCACCAAGTGGCCAGGCTGTCGGCGTTCAGGGCGATACGCAGACGTTCCGGCAAGCCTTCTTCGTCCAGCGCCGGCACCAGGGTCTGCAGATCCCGCTCAAGTAAACGCACCTGCTGTACATGGTTGAGCAAACGTCGGCCGATTTCCGTCGGTGCGGGTGGCGTCACCCGCACCAGCACCGGCTGGCCAACCCGCGCTTCCAGGAGCTTGATGCGTTGGGAAATCGCCGATTGGGATAACCCTAGCACCTGCGCCGCGCGTTCGAATCCGGCCTGCTCGACCACCGCAGCCAAGGCAGAAAGCAATTTATAGTCGAACATCAGTTTTCCTAATGAGCGATCAGCACTATTGGTTTTTCTTATACAACGTTGCACCGGAGAATGGCCAGCAAGAACTCTTGAACAAGGAACATCGACATGGCTGGCGAAACTTCATTGGCAACCCTGCTGCGCAGCATGAGCCCGCAACTCAACGTCGGCGAATACGTGTTCTGCACCCTGCGCGACGGCCAGTTGCCGACAGACCTGGAGATCGTCGGCAGCTTTCGCGAGCAGGAAGGCCTGACGGTGATTCTGCAACGTTCCCACGCCGAGGAGGCCGGTTTCAGTTTCGACTACGTCGCGGCCTGGATCACCCTGAATGTGCACTCGGCCCTCGAAGCCGTTGGCCTGACCGCCGCGTTCGCCACGGCATTGGGCCAGGCCGGCATCAGCTGCAACGTGGTCGCCGGCTACTACCACGATCATCTATTCGTCGGCCTGGCTGACGCCGAACGGGCCATGCAGGTGCTACGGGACCTGGCAGCCAACGCGGAGTAAAACCTTATGTGGCAAAGCTATGTGAACGGCCTGTTGGTGGCCGCGGGGCTGATCATGGCGATCGGCACCCAGAATGCCTTTGTATTGGCCCAGAGTCTGCGGCGCGAACACCACCTGCCGGTGGCGGCGCTTTGCGTGACCTGCGATGCCTTGCTGGTGGCGGCCGGGGTGTTCGGCCTGGCGACGGTG
>DQGF01000248.1:3968-9567 GCA_003525045.1 Pseudomonas sp.
CGGGGTGTTCGGCTTGGCGACGGTGCTGGCGCAAAACCCGACATTGCTCGCCATCGCCCGTTGGGGTGGCGCGGCGTTTTTGCTGTGGTACGGCAGCCTGGCGTTGCGTCGGGCCTGCTCGAAACAAAGCCTGCAACAGGGTGAGAACCAGACCGTACGCTCACTGCGCGCGGTGCTGCTCAGCGCTCTGGCCGTGACTCTGCTCAACCCGCATGTGTATCTGGATACCGTGCTGCTGATTGGTTCCCTCGGCGCCCAGCAAACCGAGCCCGGTGCGTATGTGGTGGGCGCGGCGAGCGCTTCGTTGCTGTGGTTTTTCACCTTGGCACTTGGCGCAGCTTGGTTGGCACCCTGGTTGGCGCGGCCAAGTACCTGGCGGATTCTCGACCTGTTGGTGGCCGTGATGATGTTCACCGTAGCGTTTCAGTTGATCAGCGCGTCCTGATTTATTCCAAAAGGCTCTGGAACCTCTATTCCACACAGTTGTTGCGTGGTTATGCCGCCCCCCCGGTGCTATGATCCGAACCCTGCGCCGCAAAGAGTACAAACTCCCCGGCGCTTGTTTGGCCGCCCGTGATCGGCCTTGCGCTCACCGCAACTGACCTGATTAGGAGAATCATCATGGCTTTCGAATTGCCGCCGCTGCCGTACGCACACGATGCCCTGCAGCCGCATATTTCCAAGGAAACTCTGGAATACCACCACGACAAGCACCACAACACCTATGTCGTGAACCTGAACAACCTGGTGCCAGGCACCGAGTTCGAAGGCAAGACTCTGGAAGAGATCGTCAAAACTTCCTCGGGCGGTATCTTCAACAACGCCGCTCAGGTCTGGAACCACACCTTTTACTGGAACTGCCTGGCGCCAAACGCCGGCGGTCAACCAAGCGGCGCACTTGGCGACGCCATCAATGCTTCCTTCGGTTCGTTCGACAAGTTCAAGGAAGAATTCAGCAAAACGTCCATCGGCACCTTCGGTTCCGGTTGGGGCTGGCTGGTGAAAAAGGCTGACGGTTCCCTGGCCCTGGCCAGCACCATCGGCGCCGGCAACCCGCTGACCAGCGGCGACACCCCGCTGCTGACCTGCGACGTCTGGGAACACGCTTACTACATCGACTACCGCAACCTGCGTCCGAAGTACGTTGAAGCGTTCTGGAACCTGGTCAACTGGAAATTCGTGGCTGAGCAGTTTGAAGGCAAAACCTTCACCGCTTAAGATCGATGCCAGTCAAAAAACCCGGCTTTTTGCCGGGTTTTTTTATGCATGCGGGAAAGTCTTGGGGCGGCAGTTAGACCGACTTCGCGAGCAGGCTCGCTCCCACAAGGACACCGTCAGCCCAATAAATCCTGCAGCGTGCCCAGGTTGTCAGCCTCCTCAACCGACTTATCCTGCCGCCACCGCAACATCCGCGGAAACCGCACCGCAATCCCGCTCTTGTGCCTTTTCGAAAGGGCAATCCCCTCGAACCCCAGTTCAAACACCAGACTCGGTTTCACACTGCTGACCGGTCCGAACTTCTCCATCGTGGTCTTGCGCACGATGCTGTCGACCTGGCGCATTTCTTCATCGGAGAGCCCCGAATAGGCCTTGGCAAACGGCACCAGCGTGCGTTCGCTGGCACCCGGCGGGCCATCCCATACGGCGAAGGTGTAGTCGCTGTAAAGGCTGGCCCGGCGGCCATGGCCGCGTTGCGCATAGATCAGGACCGCGTCGACGCTGAACGGGTCGACTTTCCATTTCCACCAGACGCCCATGTCCTTGGTTCGGCCAACGCCATAGAGCGCGTCCCTGGCCTTGAGCATCATGCCCTCGACGCCCAGGCTGCGGGAGGCTTCCCGTTGCCGGGCGAGGTCGAACCAATCGTCACCGGTCAGCACCGGCGAGGGCAACAACACCGGGTTGGCGCAGGTGGCAATCACCTGATCCAGCTGAGTACGACGTTTGCTTTGAGTCTGGTTGCGCCAGTCTTCGCCTTGCCATTCCAGCAAGTCGTAGCCGAGGATCACCACCGGCACTTCATCGAGAATTTTCTTGCCGAGGGTCTTGCGGCCAATCCGCTGCTGCAACAGGGCGAATGGTTGTACTGCGGGTGCGGCTGGCGCTTGTGGATCGAAGGCATCCTCGGTGTCCGGTCGAACGGTTTTCCAGGCAACGATTTCGCCGTCGATCACTGTGCCGTCAGGCAAACAATGAACCAGGCTATCCAGTTCGGGGAAACGCTCGGTCACCAGCTCTTCACCGCGTGACCAGATCCACAGTCGCCCGTCGCGCTTGACCACTTGGGCGCGGATACCATCCCACTTCCATTCCACTTGCCACTGACTGGCGGGGCCGAGCAGGGATTCGAACTGTTCGACCGGCTGCGACAGCGCATGGGCCAGAAAAAACGGATAGGGCTGGCCACCCCGTTGGGCATGCTCATCGGACGATTCGGCGGCGATCAACTTCAAGTAACTGGCCGCGCTCGGACGGTTGGACAGATCGGTATACCCCACCAGCCGCTGCGCCACGCGTTTGCTGTCGAGGTGCGCCATGGCCGCCAGGGCGCGGGTCACCAGCAACTTGGAGACGCCGACCCGGAAACTGCCAGTGATCAGTTTGATGCAGAGCATCAGGCTGGGGCGGTCCAGTTGTGACCAAAGCCCGGGAAGTCGTTCGGCGAGCACTTGCGGTGGTGCGCCACGCAGTGGCAACAGCTTGTCTTCGATCCACACTGCCAATCCGTCGATGGAACTGTGGGGCGCTTCGGGCAGCACCAGCGAGATGGTTTCCGCCAGATCGCCGACGGCCTGATAACTCTCCTCGAACAGCCACACCGACAGGCCGGAAAACTCCACCGCCAATTCGCGCAGGATGCGCACGGGTACCAATTGCCGGGGACGTCCGCCGGACAAAAAATAAACTGCCCACGCCGCATCTTCCGGCGCTGCCTCAGCGAAGTAACGTTGCATCGCCGCCAGTTTGGCGTTGCTCGACGTCGTGGCGTCGAGCTCGGCATACAACTGGGCGAAGGCCTTCATGTCAGCACCTCGGCGATTTCCGGTTCGATGATCGGGGTTTCTTCCTCGTCGTCGCCGTACTCGGTGTTGAAACTCTGGGCATCGAGTCCTTGCTCACGCAGGTGGCGCACCAATATTGCGACCGAGCCGTGGGTGACCATGACCCGTTCGGCGCCAGTTTGCTCGATGGCCCAAAGCAGACCCGGCCAGTCGGCGTGGTCGGACAAGACGAAGCCGCGGTCCACGCCGCGCCGCCGACGTGTGCCGCGCAAACGCATCCAGCCACTGGCAAAGCCGTCACTGTAGTCGCCGAAGCGCCGCATCCAGGTGCTGCCGCCAGCCGAAGGCGGGGCCAGGACCAACGCCTTGCGCATGATCGGGTCGCTCTTTTTCAACTCGCCGGCGTAGATCGTGGGCGGTAAAAAAACGCCACTCTCGCGGTACACCCGGTTCAACGGCTCCACCGCGCCATGCACCAGAATGGGGCCGAGGCTGGCGTCGATACCGTGGAGAATGCGCTGCGCCTTGCCGAAGGAGTAACAGAACAACACGCTGGCCTTGTCGGCGGCGGCGTTGGCTTGCCACCACTGGTTGATCTCGGCAAAGACCTGCGCCTGGGGCTGCCAGCGATAAATCGGCAAGCCGAAGGTCGATTCGGTGATGAAGGTGTCGCAGCGCACGGGTTCGAACGGTGCGCAGGTGCCGTCAGGCTCGATCTTGTAATCCCCCGAGGCGACCCAGACTTCGCCTCCGTATTCCAGTCGTACCTGGGCCGAACCGAGTACATGCCCTGCGGGGTGGAAGCTCAGGGTCACGCCGTGGTGAGTCAGGGGTAGACCGTAAGGCAGGGTTTGCAGATTGATATCGGCCCCCAGGCGCGTGCGCAGGATGCCTTCGCCGGGAGCCGCCGCCAGATAGTGCTGGTTGCCGCCTTTGGCATGGTCGCCGTGGGCGTGGGTAATCACCGCACGTTCGACGGGGCGCCACGGGTCGATGTAGAAGTCCCCGGCGGGGCAATACAGGCCTTCGGGACGGGCGATAACAAGGTCCATGTTTGTTACCAAAAATGGAGGGATTTGTTAGCTATGAGGTTGGCGCGAGGCGAGAAGTTCTATCGGGATTTATGGGGAAATCGACATTCCATTGTGGGGGCGGGCTTGCTCGCGAAAGCGGTGTGTCAGTCAGTATCATCGTTGACTGACACAACGCCTTCGCGAGCAAGCCCGCTCCCACATTAAGTCGGCAGTGACGCTTATTTGCCCGGTGTCAGGGTCAACCGCTTGCTCCCATACACCTTGTCAAAGTTCTGCGGCTGCATTGGCAGGCTCATGTACTGACGCTTGAGCCACGGATCGATGCTGTCCAGGTAGTTCGCACTCGCCGGGTTGCCGGACTGGCCTGTACCGTTCTGCCCCATCAATGGTTCGGCCTGGCCGAAGTCGACGATCAAGCGCATGGCCGGCGCCAGGGTGGTGTTGAAATCCTGGCCCCAGGTGAACGCCGCCGTGTTGAGGGTGGTGTGATCACCGCCTGCCGGCACTGGGCCACGCACGGTCTGGCCGCTGGCGTTCTTCCATTCATAGCGATGCAATTTGCCCCATTGCCAGGCTTTGTGATCGCCACCCAACTGACTGTCACCTGCGCTGATAGCCGCCGCGAGGCTGCGAGCGAGGATTGCCGGTTTGTCTTCTTTTTGCGGCGTGCGAGTGTCATCCCAGAACGGACTGTCCTCGCGGCCCAGCAGGTGATCGGCCTGAGCGGCGTAGGACAACTTGCCGTTGGCGGTAAAGGCTTTCCACGCCGGGCTATTTTCCGGGCCCAGTTCGTCGAGGAAGATCTGCCGGGTACTTTCCTGAAGGAACAGTTCGTAGATCGCCGCGTCGGCGGAGGTCGGGCTGAGTTTGCCGTCGAACACCATCAAACGGGAGTACGCCTCGCGAGCCTTGCCGCGATCGGCAACCGGCAGTGCTTCGATGGCCTGCTTGAGCGGCTGGGCCATGCCCGGCGCCTCGAACATTTTCTTCAGCTTGGCGGCGAAGGTGGTGGTCTGATCGTATTGCATGGCGATCAGGCTGCGGGTGTCATGTTTGCCAGCGCCAGCCAGTTCGGCCATGCGTTCGCCACGTTCCGGCGCCGACCAGGAATTGGACAGCTGCATGCCATAGCCATGAGGAATGACCCGTTGGTTGGCGGTGCCGAGCCAGCCTTGGGCCGGGTCCTGGTCGTACGGGTGGAGCATCGGGTCGGCGTAACCGTCCCAGTCGTAACGGCCTTCCCAGCCCGGGGAGGGCAGCAGGCCTTCGCCTTCGCGACGGTTCGGGTAGCGACCGGTGACTTGCCAGCCAATGTTGCTGGCGTCGGCAAACACCAGGTTCAGGGTAATGGCGCGGATTTCGCGACTGGCATCCGACGCTTTTTCGACGTTCTGCGCCCGGGACAGGTCGAAAAACGCGTCCAGGGTCTTGTCGTCGTTGAAATTCGGCGTCTGCAAGGCCAGGCCGAAGCCGTTGGCCAGCGCGGTGCCTTGGGCACTATTGAGCAGCGGGCCGTGGCGAGTTTCGTACACCGCTTCGCGAATCGGCCGCTGGCCTTTGACG
>DQGF01000446.1:0-3183 GCA_003525045.1 Pseudomonas sp.
CCTTCTGCCCGGCGCCAGTCTCAGGCTATCGGTCCCGCCGCTCGCCGCCTCCACACAGACAAACTCCGAAACCTCATTCCAGCTCACCCCCAGCAAAGGTCGTGAGCCCGGATGCCAGACCACCGTGTCCGCATCGTCACCGGTGTCGATGCACAATTCCCGCTGCCACGCGTGGTCCTTGAGCTGTAATTCGCCTTCCTGCTGAAACACTCGCTGACAGCCGCCCTCGACTCGCAATTCGCCTTCCTGCTGACAAACCTGACGGTTCAACTGATCGTAGCCCTGGGCGCCATCGAGCCCAGACAGCGCTACCTCGCCGACGTCGCCAATACGCCAATACGCATGCAACGCCTGGCTTAACTGGCACGGCAGGCTGTCCTGGTGCTCGGTGCTCAGGCGCAAATCCATGCGTTCACCCAAGTGTGCATGCAAGTCCACTTGCCAGTCGCACAACTGAAGTTGCCAGTGCAGACGCACGCCATCGTCGTCACTGCTGCTATCCAGCAGCTTCCAGTCGAGCAGCCGGGCCCAGCCATGGGATGGCCAGGCGTTTTCGCTCGGATGACGGCCATACCAGGGCCAGCACACCGGCACGCCGCCGCGAATCGCACCGACGTGCGGCCACTTGGCTGCGCACCACAGCCAGGGTTTCTGGTCCCGGGGCTGAAAGTGCAGCAACTGCGCGCCCTGCCGACTGAACACCGCCTGACACAGCGGATGGTCGATCACCAGCACGTCGCGCATCTGATAGCGCTCCCACGCGAACACCGGACGTTCGCGCAAGGATTTGAAGAAGCGTTGTAGCGGATGCTCATGCATGTGCCACGGTCCTGAAAATCATCTGTCACCGGGGTGCGCCGCCCCAAAAAAAAACGGACAGCCTAGGCCGTCCGCAAAAATGCGCACATAGAGAGGAGCTTATCGCAACAACGTCAGAACACCGACTGAATTTTCAGGCCCGCCACCAGCGCGTTATCAACTTCATCCACACCGCCCGGGTGAGTGATGTATTGCAGGTTGGGACGTACGGTCAGCCAGTTGGTAACGTGGAAGCCGTAGTTGATCTCGTAGTTGTACTCGGTGGTACGCAGTGGCGAGAACAGCGGATCCTGGTAGTCGGTGACACCATTGGAGGCGTTGACCAGCTCGGCGTTTTTCTTCACGTCATCGTTGACATGGATACGGGCGAAACCGATACCGACGTCATCTTTTGGACGCGCATCGAACGGGCCTTTGTACACAAACATCAGCGACTGGTAGTTGTCGATGAAGTTGGTGTCCTTGTCGTGGAAAGTGGCGTTGGCTGCAACGTTCAGACCGCGGGACGCGTCACCGTTGTGGCTGGTGAGTTGTTGTTGCGCCACGAACCAGTAACCGTGCTTGCTATCGTGGCTGCGATAGGCGTTACCGCTGGTTGCTGCGTCATTGCCGTTGTCGTCTTCACGAACGTCATCGGCATTGGCCGTGCTTTTGTAGTAACCGACACGGTATTCGCCCGGCAGGTTGTTAGGGTTCGGCAACCAGACCAGTTCGACCGGCAAGACGGTACCAGCAGTACCACTGCCGCTGAGCTTGAAGCCGTTACCGTGCTCCAGTTGCGTCGGGTTCTGGTTGTACGCGCCGATCTGCGCATAGAACTCAGGCGAGAGGTTGTACTTCACGCGGATCGCGGCCTGGCTGACCGGCCAGTTGTACCAGATATTGGTCGCCCAGTTACCCACTTGGGAACCGCAGAACGCCAGGTTCTGGAACTCGCAAGGGAAGGTGTTGAAGTCTTCGCCTTCGCCGAAGTAACCGGCTTTGACGTCCAGTTTACCGTCGAGGAACTGGTGTTTGATCCACAACTGGGTCAGACGGACCATGTGGCCACGGCCGTAGACTTCCTGGGAGGAACTCAAGGTGCCGGCACGCGGGTCGCCGACACGGTCATTGGAAATGTTCTCACCGTTACGGTTGGTGAGCTGGATCTTGGCCTGGGTGTTGTCCCAGCCCATCAGTTTTTGCAGGTCCAGCGCCACGCCCAGGCCAAACTGGTCGGAGTAGCGCGCAGTCTTGTCGTTGTTGTAGCCGCCGTGAAGGTTGCCGCCCACTTCACCGACGTAGTCCATCTTGATGTCGATACCCTGCTCGATCAGCTTGGTCCGCTCGCCACCCCAGTCACCGGTCATCCATTCGGAATCGGCGCTGAACGCGTCAGCTGCGTGCACACTACCGGCCAGCATCATCGCCGCAATTGCTGTCAACTGGCAGATAAGCTGAGCGTTGTTGTTCGTCTTCATCCCTACATCCTCGTTTTATTGTTATTAACTGTTTTTATCTAACGCGGTTACATCAGGTGCGGCGGATGACAGGCCATCCACCGCGGATTCTCCATGTGGGAGATTTCCTTTGTGGGAGCGAGCCGGCTCCGGGCGGCGTTCCGACGAAAGCGGCGAGTCAGACAACATCTATGTTGAATGCCAGACCGTATTCGCGAGCAGGCTCGCTCCCACATTGATCGCCCACAGTTTTTGATCTTCAGCGGCCTTTGAATTGCGCTACGTTGGCAGCGTGAGCCTCGGTTTTTGGCAGGCCAGCCACGCCCAGCCGCTCCCCGGTCTTGGCATCGAACAGCAGCACTTTCGAGGGATCGAATTGCAGGGTCAGGGTCTCGCCCACGGCCGGCGCAACGTCCGGCGCCAGGCGGCAGCAGACTTTGGTGTCGTTGAGGTTGACGAAGACCAGGGTGTCGGGACCGGTCGGTTCGGTGACCTGGACTTCGGCGCGGATGGTCGGTAAACCATTGGGCTCGCTGCCGGCCAGCACGATCTGCTCCGGGCGCAGGCCGAGGATCACTTCGCGGTCTTCGAGACCGGCGTCCTGCATGCCCAACGGCAATTCGCAACGCGCCTGACCGCTGTCGAGCAGCGCCACCAGACGACCTTCCTTGCGCTGCAAACGCAGCGGAATGAAGTTCATCGGCGGCGAACCGATGAAGCTCGCCACGAACAGGTTGGCCGGGTTGTTGTAGATGTCTTTCGGCGTGCCGAACTGCTGGATGATTCCGTCCTTCATCACCGCCACCTTGTCGCCCAGGGTCATGGCTTCGATCTGGTCGTGGGTCACATAGACGGTGGTGGTTTTCAGGCGCTGGTGCATCAGTTTCATTTCGGTGCGCATCTCGACCCGCAGCTTGGCGTCGAG
>DQGF01000446.1:3486-3742 GCA_003525045.1 Pseudomonas sp.
GCGTCGAGGTTGGACAGCGGTTCGTCGAACAGGTAAATCTTCGGCCGCCGCGCCAGGGCACGGCCCATCGCCACCCGCTGTTGCTGACCACCGGAAAGCTGGCCGGGTTTGCGGCTGAGCAAATGTTCGATCTGCAACAGCTTGGCCACGCGAGCGACTTCTTCGTCGATTTCGGCGGCGGGCATTTTGCGAATCTTCAGGCCAAAGGCGATGTTGTCGCGCACGCTCATGGTCGGGTACAGCGCGTAGGACTGGA
>DQGF01000199.1 GCA_003525045.1 Pseudomonas sp.
GCGAGCCTGCTCGCGAAGGCATCACCTCGGTGTTGGATAATCACGATTGACCTGCATCGCAACCCTATACTCAAAAAGCAAACCCATCACAGGAGTGAGCCATGCGTGTACTCGCCGCAAACCATCAGGACGATTTCCGCGTCAAAGCCTACGCCGGCACCAACGGCGTGTTGTTGGCCATGGACCTGGCCGAATCCCGGCGCAAGGGCCTGCTGGGTTTTGCCATCGAGAAGCAGCAAGGCAGCAAGCCCTGGCTGTTTCTGTTCAACAGCCTGACCTTCCCCGGCAAGGTCCATACGTTTCCCCAGTTTCGCGCGACCCCCAGCGATATCGCGCCGTTGCAGAAGTTTCGCTGGGCCGATTACGCGGTCAATCCGGGGATGACCCTCCATTATCGCGTTCACCTGGCTTACGGCAGCGCCGATGCGCCGCAACTGGGTGAATACCTGGAAGTGACGGTCACCTCCGACAATGGCCTGCCACAGAACCAGAGCGTGATTTTCAATCGCGCGGTGGCCGCCAGCCAGGCATTCCAGCGCAAATTCCCCGACCTCGACGCGCTGATCAGCGCCAACAAGAACCTGCCCATCGAAGCCTGGCCCGATGCCCCGCGGCAATGGCTGGAAAACGGTCTGCTCGGGCACTTGCTGGGGTTTATCGAGCGAGCCGTGGATGGCCAATGGGCGCTGGACATCGCCATCTACGAATACGAGTTGCGGGTGATTGTCGACGCCATCAACGCGGCCTTCGAACGCGGGGTGAAGGTTCGTGTGCTGTATCACGCGAAATCCGGCGATAAGGACACCACCCTTAACGAAGCCAGCCTGGAAAAAATCCCTGCAGCAAACAAACGTGGACGAGTCACCCAAAAGATTTTCCACAACAAGTTCATAATACCGGGCTGGAAGGCTGGCTCAGAGAAAACATGAAAGGCCAGAAGGGCAACCTGCTGGTGCACACCAAAGCCGTGGTCACCGACTTCACCAGCGACGCGCCGATGATCATCAGTGGCAGCCACAACCTTAGCGCCGCGGCGAGCAATGGCAATGACGAGAATTACTTGATTATTCGCGGCGATACCGACCTGGCCGATCGTTATGGCTTGGAGCTGCT
The DNA here is from genome assembly GCA_003525045.1 of Pseudomonas sp. Taxonomy (GTDB): domain Bacteria; phylum Pseudomonadota; class Gammaproteobacteria; order Pseudomonadales; family Pseudomonadaceae; genus Aquipseudomonas. The sequence continues at coordinate 1,114 of DQGF01000199.1, forward strand.
GCGGTTCTACGAACATTACCGCTTTCGCTACTTCGCGAAGAAACTCGCGCTCAAGCAGGTCCAGCCGTTGTCAGCGGATGACAGCTGGACCGATGATTACTACCTCGACGGGGATTTGCGCATGTTGGCGCGGTTGCGTTTTTCCGGACGATAAATCGCCGTTACTCCAGGCTCAGGGAAAAAGCCTTCGTCGCCGGGATCGGATTGCGCATCAGCGTGCCTACCACCAACGCCCCAAGCAACGCCAGCAAACCCGCGACCCACAGCAGCAGACTGAAACCACCGACGAAAGCCTGTCGGGCCAGCGGTTCAACCAGCGGGCGAGCAGTTTCCGGCAACAGGCTCATCGCTGCCGTCATGTCGCCGGCCACCACCCGCGAGGCGATGCCCTGGGTCTGGTCGAGCCATGGGGCACCTTGTGTCGACAGACTGGAACGCAACAACAGCTCGGTATGACTGGACAGCAACGCACCGAACACGCCGATGGCCAGCACAATCGCGCTGAAGCGCATGGTGGTGCTCATGCCCGAAGCCATGCCGGTGCGCTCCCGTGGCACGCAGGCCATGATGTTCTTTTGCGTGTCGCCATTGAGCAGCCCGGCACCGGCGCCCGTCACGGCAATCGCCAGGGCGAAGGGCAGGTAGCCGCCGCTGCTGACCGCCCAGGCGCTGAGCAGATTACCGCTGCCGACCAGGGTCAGACCGGCGGCCATAATCGTGGCTGGCGCCAATCGGCTGGCCAGACGCACGCCGATGCGCGGGCAAATCAGCATGGTCAGGGCGAACGGCAACATTCCCAGGCCCGACGCAATGGCCGAGAAATCCAGGCCGTTTTGCAGGTAGAACGGCAGCAGGGTCATCATCACCTGAGCGCAGCCGGCGTAGGCAAACATGCCCAGCAGCGCGCCGATGAAGCGCGGGTGCTTGAACAGTTGCAGGTCGACCATCGGCCGGCGCTGCAGCCGTTCAATCACCACGAACAGCCCCAGCAACAACGCGCCGCCGATCAGTCGGGCATAGGTCAGCGGGTTGCTCCAGCCGATCCGGTTGGCTTCGATCAGGCCCCAGATCAGACACAGCAAACTCGCACTGAAGGCCAGGCTGCCCCAAGGGTCCAGGCGTGCGGACTGGGTGTCGCGAGATTCCGGCACGGCGCGCCAGACCATCGCCATCAGGAACAAGCCCACAGGTAAATTCAGGTAGAAGATCCAGCGCCAGCCCATGTATTCGGTGATCAGCCCGCCGACGGTCGGCGCGGCGGTCATCGCCACGCCCATGCACGCGCCCCAGAACGCCCAGGCTTTGGCCCGTTCCACTTCGTCGTGAAAGGTATGGCCGATGGAGGCCAGGGCCGAGGTCAGCAGCAAGGCGGCACCGACACCCTTGATCGCCCGGGCGATGTCGAGGAACAGCGCGTTGGGTGCCGCGCCGCAACCGATCGACGCGAGGATGAATATGCCCAGGCCGCAGAGCAGGGTTTTCTGCCGGCCGAAGCGATCGGCGATGCTTCCCGCCGGCAACAGCAGGGCGGCGAAGGCCAGCATGTAGGCGCTGACCACCCATTCGATATCGGCAAAGTTCGCGCCCAGATCCCTTGCGATCGTGGGCAGGGTGACCGCGACAATGTTGGTGTCGAGGACAATCAGCGAGCATACGCCGCAGGCCGTCAGCAGTGTCAGGCGAGGGCTGACCCGGCTCATGATGCGATTGCCTGTTGGGCAAGGTGGTTGCCGTTGAGCGCGATAAGGGGTTTGACGTACATGGCGTGGGCTCTCTACTGTGATTGCCATGGGAGCTTATCGCGACCGAATGCAGGCTTCGTTAGTCGGCAAGCGGGATTTCATTACCTCTGAGCTAATGCACCGATGGACATACGGCATTTCCGCTACTTTCTGGCCGTTGCCCGGCAAGGCAACTTCACCCGCGCCGCCGAGCAACTCGGTATCGCTCCGCCGACCTTGACTCGACAGATCCAGGACATGGAGAACGAACTCGGCACGCGATTGTTCGTGCGCCAAACACGTGAAGTCAGCCTGACCGAAGCCGGCGCTGCGTTGGTGATCGAGGCCGAGGCGACGGTGCGGCAATTCGAATACGCCCAGCACAATGCCCAACGGGCCGGGCGCGGGGATATTGGTCATATTGAATTGGGCTACGTGGCGTCGGCGGTGTATTCGGGTTTACTGCAAAGACAGGTGCAGGCCTTCAGCCGCGAGTGCCCGGACGTCAGCCTGAATGTTCGGGAAAGCCCCATGGCGTCATTGCCGGCGATGGTGGCCGAGGGCCGATTCGATATTGGCTATGTCCGCTCACCCATGACCTTGCCCGAAGGCCTGGAAGCAATTCGCCTGGACGCAGAAGGCTTTGTGCTGGCGTTGCCGATCGAGTCCTGGCTGTGTCGTTTGCAGGAGATCAGCCCGGAACATTTGCAAAACGAGACGTTCATCCTGCCTGAGCAAATCAGCGGCACCTTGCAAGTTGCCGCCGAGGGTGGCTTTGCGCCGAAATTGGGTGCGCAGCCAGGTGGGTTGGTGGCGGTGATTGCCCTGGTGTCGTTGGGGCAGGGCGTTGCCGTGGTGCCGGAGTCGGTGGTCGGGCATGTCGGTTTGCCGGGTGTTGGGTATCGGTCGATCAAAGGCTGTGAGGCGAGTTCGTGGTTGTCGTTGATTTATCGGCGGTTTGAGAAATCACCGGCCGTTACCAGGTACATCGAGCGGTTTAAACATCGCTAAGAGCAAAAGCTTCGTCGGATCGCCGCCCGGAGCCGGCTCGCTCCCACAGAGAATCACCTTTTGCCATAGATTTTGTGGACACCGAAGATCCACTGTGGGAGCGAGCCT